>JBOGEK010000453.1:0-1667 GCA_050743645.1 Acidothermaceae bacterium | reverse complement strand
CCCCACGCCAGGCCGAGCGCGACCGGCGCGAACAGCAGCGCCGACGGCACCCCGTTCCCGACCAGCCGGACCCCGGCGGGCAGGCCGAGCCAGAACTGCAGCTGGCCGGCCGCGCACAGCGCGATCGCCAGCATCCAATCGCCGTACCGGCGCCATATCGCGGTCACCGAAGGCACGCTAACGGTCGGCGCGACGCTTGGCGTCACCATGCGGCGTGATCCTCTCGTGATCGTCGTCACCCCCAAGGATGACGACGGCGTGTGCCCTGCACCAGGCGAACGAGACTTTGGATAGCCGTCCAGGGTGACGACGCCGCGGTGACGGCGCTCGTACGGTTTCGCTCCGTCGGATCTGCCGAATCGAGGAGAAAGCCATGAGCACTGTTAGCGCCACGCCCCGCAGACGCTCCACCACTAGCCCGCTCGACCTACGGGGTCGAAGCGCCGTCCAGCGCTTGCTCTATCCGGCCCTCATGATCGGCGCGGCGTGGGGCGTCGCCCTCACGATCGTCTCGGTCGGTTTCACCACCACTGACGACGGTCATCCGTTCCAGCACGCCGCGGACTATTGGCTGACCGGCCTTGGACTGCCTCTCATGCTCAGCTCGTTGGTCGTCGTTCACGCGATCCACGGCCGCGCAGCGGGGCGAGATGGCGGCCGCGGGCGGTGGGGCGCGATGCTTTTCGTCGTCCCGGCAGCAGTGTTCATCGCGATCTTCATCGACGGCCTCGTCTTCGGCGAAAACTCGTCGTGGGGGCCGACCTACCTCCTATGCGTCCTCGCCAGCGACATCACTCTCGGCGTGCTCGTCGCCGGCTTGTGGCGCACGGGGGTGCTGCCCCGGTGGGTGCTCATGCTCTGGTGGCTCGGCTGGTTCGTGGGCGGTCCACTCGCCCCGGGAGCGGCGCCGCTGCTGCACACCGTCGCGTACATTGTGCTCGCTCTGCAGCTGCGCCGCACCGTCGGCAACGCCCCACCAGCTAGGTTTGGCCGCCGTTTACGTTGACTCGGTTCCGATACCGGCATCGCGGGCCTTGGCGATTGCGGCCGCCCGGGTCGAGACGTCGAGTTTGGTCATGACAACGGATACACGGTTGCGCACTGTCTTCTCCGCCAGAAACAGCCGACGGGCGATCGACGAGTTATCCAGCCCTTTTGCCAACAACGAAAGCACTTCGTGCTCCCGGTCGGTCAATTGCGGGAACGCGCTGCCCGTCCGCGGGCCGCTCACGGCGGCACGCACCCGCGCCGCAATCCCCGACCCAATAACGATTTCTCCGCGTGCTACCGCATCGAGTGCGCGACCGATGTCTTCCTTCGTCGATTCCTTCAGCAAGTATCCGCGTGCGCCAGCGGCCAGTGCGGCTTGTAATGACGGGGTGTCTTCGCTCATCGTCAATACGAGCACCGCAACGTGCGGATGATCGCGGCTGAGCCGGCCCACCGCCTCGATCCCGTTGAGCACCGGCATTCGCAAGTCCATCAGCACGACGTCGGGTCGATGCCGCTCGACCATGTTGAGTGCGGCAGCTCCATCCGCCGCCTCTGCGACGACGTCGGCCCCGAGGTCATGCAGGAGGGCACGCAAGCCGTCACGGAATACCGGATGGTCGTCCGCAATCACGACCCGAAGCGCGGTCACGTCGTCGCCAGCGGCAGCCGAGCGC
>JBOGEK010000452.1:0-9431 GCA_050743645.1 Acidothermaceae bacterium | reverse complement strand
CGCGCGGCCTGGGTGAGGTTGCGGCCAAATTGGTCGAGCACCAGCGACGTCGACGGCGTGCCCTCGGCGGGCCCGCCACCCGCGGCAGCGGGTTCCTTGCCCTGGTAGCCCGACAGCAGCTGGATGACCTGTTGACGCACCCGGGTCAGCTCGGCACCGAGCTTCACCAGCACCTGGGCGGCCACGCCCTCGCCCTCACGGATCAGCCCGAGCAGAATGTGCTCGGTGCCGATGTAGTTGTGGTTGAGCATGCGGGCTTCTTCTTGCGCCAGCACGACAACCCGCCGGGCCCGGTCGGTAAATCTCTCGAACATGAGCTCACTCCTCGTCGGTGGCTTCGATTCGACGTACCCGGTTACTCCCTCGTTCCGGGACCGCCGCCGCGCCTGCCTTTCTCGCATGCTATCCCCGCGTACGGGGGTCTTCGTCGTCCGCACGGGGGCTGTTGACCCGAGTTCACCCCGGTTCACCCGCGTACTGCTGGTCGAGCCATCGTCACAACAACCCTGCCCACCCGGAGGCGGGTAGTACCGGCCGTGCGCTGCACCACCTCGAACAGATCAAACGCTTGCCTTCGTTCTCGCCAGGTTGCGGCGAGACTTGCGCCCTTCTCTGCAACTTTCCGTACTACTTAGCTTCGACGCAGCGATCGGACCGGTTCAGCCGGACATTGATTTCCAACCGTGACCACACCGACGCTGTTCCGCAGCAGTAGCAGCCCCGTTCCGCTTCAAGCGAACGACGTCGGACGCCGAAACCCGCGCCGCCAAAAGGACGCTGAAACCCCGGGCCCAGCGATCCGGCGGGGTTATCGAGCGAGCGAGCTCTTCCCCGAGCGAGCTGCTGCCCCAGCGAGTGGGCAGTTGGTGGCCCACTCGGTTTCTGGCGATGAGATGGACTCGCCTATCGCTAGTTGGCTCCGCAAACGATCCGCGCCCGCGGCCGTTGCCGGCCGCGGGCGCGGATCGATGAGGAGCATTCGACTGAGGGTTGAACCAATGCGGGCCAGTTCGATCTGACCGATCGCGTTCGGCCCGGCCACGGCCGGGGCCGATCACGGCTTAGGTCAGGTAGTGGCCTCGCCGGGGGAAGTGGTCAGTGCGCAGCTTCGTACTTGGCGACGATGTCGGCGGAGATGCGGCCACGCTCGTTCACCTTGATGCCACGCGACTTCGCCCATGCGCGGATGTCGGCCGGGCTCGCGCTGGCGCCACCACCGCTCGCGGCACGGCCACGGCCGCGCGGACGACCGACGGCGGCCCGAATCGCGGGACGACCGCGGCCACCGACACGCCGGCCAGCACTGACATAGCTGCTCAACGCGTCTCGCAGCCTCTTGGCGTTGCTCTTGCTGAGGTCGATCTCGTAGGTGTCTCGACCGAGCGAAAACCGCAGTGTTTCGTCTGCCGTGCTCCCGTCGATGTCGTCGATCAAAGTCACCTGGGTCTTTTGCGCCACGAGTACAGGTCCTTTCAGTGAGCCATCTGAGCACCGAGCCATGTAAGGCGTCGCGCCACGTTTGGCAGGGCGTCCAATGCCATGGTTCGCACGATGTCATAAAGCCAACCGGAAAATGCCGAGAAATGCAAATACTCGGAGTTGACGGTTGCGTTTCGGATTAGCTCGGAACCACCTTTAGCCGGGTCGGCCCGCGCCGTCGCTCACAGATGGAGAAGCATGCGCGTGTTGCCCAATGTGTTCGGTTTCACTCGTTCTAGGTCGAGGAACTCGGCGATGCCTTCGTCGTATGACCTGAGCAGCTCGTCAAACACATCCGGCGCGACCGGTGAGCCGTCTATGGCGACGAACCCATGCCGGGCAAAGAACGACACTTCGAATGTCAGGCAGAAGACCCGCCTGATGCCGAGTTCGCGGGCCGTTTGAAGCAGTCGCTCGAGTACCAGATGGCCGACTCCGTTGCCCCGATATAGCGGGTCGGCCGCCAAAGTACGTACTTCGGCGAGGTCTTCCCACATCACGTGCAAGGCGCCGCATCCGATAACGGTCAAGGTGCCGTCGTGGTTCGCTGTCTCGGCGACCCAAAACTCCTGGACGTCTTCGAACAGTGTCACGGTCGGCTTGTTGAGCAACTTTCGTTCGGGCGCGTAGGCATCGACGAATGCCCGAATACTTCTCACGTCGGAGGTTCGGGCCCGGCGGATCGTGAAGTCGGTCGAGCCGCTTCGTTCGGTGTCGCTCATTCAGGGCGGACCAACGGAAACAGAATCGTCTCGCGAATGCCCGCACCCGTGAGCAACATCACTAACCGGTCGATACCCAGGCCCATGCCGCCCATCGGCGGAGCGCCGTATTCGAGGGCCCGTAAGAAATCCTCGTCGAGCTGCATTGCCTCCGTATCACCGCCGGCCGCGCGGAGTGATTGCTCGGTCAACCGACGTCGCTGCTCGACCGGATCGACGAGTTCGGAGTAAGCAGGAGCCAATTCGACGCCGTTGATGATGAGATCCCAGGCTTCGACGAGCCGTGGGTCGCGCCGATGCGGTCGCGCCAACGGCCGCACCGATTCGGGATAATCACGCACGAATGTGGGCTCGATCAACGTGTGTTCGACGAGCTTTTCGAACAGTTCTAAGACGATGTGACCATGGTCCCAATCCGGCTTCAAAGCGACGTCGAACGCGACCGCGGCTTTTTGCAGTTCTTCGACCGAGGTCTCGATCGTGACGTCAGAGCCAATCGCCCCCGACACAGCCTCGTGCACGGTGATCGAGCGCCAAGGAGCAGCGAGGTCGATATTGCCGCCACGACCATCGGGGACGACGGCCGACCCCACGACGAGAGCAGCGTCGAGCACGATTTGGCGGGTGAGCTCGGCCATCGTGTCGTAATCGCCGTACGCCTCGTATGCCTCGAGTTCGGTGAACTCGGGACTGTGGGTGGAGTCGACGCCTTCGTTTCGGTAGACCCGACCGATCTCGTAGACCCGCTCGATACCGCCGACGACAAGCCGCTTCAGGTACAGCTCCAAGGCAATGCGCAGGTAAAGCGGCAGGTCGAATGCATTCAAGTGGGTTTTGAACGGGCGCGCTGTCGCACCACCGTGCAGCGTTTGCAGGCTGGGCGTCTCGACCTCGACATATTGGCGGCGCGCCAGCGTTTCTCGCACCGACGCGATAACCGCTGCTCGGGTCGCCACCATGGCTCGCGCATCGGGATTGACGATCAAGTCGACGTAACGCTGCCGCACCCGCGCCTCAGGATCGGCTAGGCCTTTGTGCTTGTCGGGCAGCGGCCGGAGCGCCTTGCCCGTCAACACCCACGAATCGGCGAGCACCGACAGTTCGCCGCTACGCGAGGCGATGACCTCACCCTCGACACCCACGTGGTCGCCGAGGTCAACGTCGGATTTCCAGCGGGCCAGCGAATCCGCGCCGACCTTGTCGAGCGACAGCATCACCTGAAGGTCGCCGGACCCGTCGCGGATCGTCGCGAAACACAGCTTGCCACCGATGCGCGACAACACCACGCGCCCGACGACGCCGACCCGTGCGCCGGTAAACGTGTCGGCCGGCAGGTCAGGATGGGCAGCACGTACCGCCGCAATCGTCGCCGTCCGTGCAAAGCCAACCGGGTAGGGCTCGATGCCGTCGGCCCTGATGCGGTCGAGCTTCTCGCGCCGCACCCGCATCTGCTCGGGCAGGTCGTCAGCGGCACCGCTGGCAGCAGCGGCGTCGGCGGCTTTAGCCGCGCCGGCGGCGCTCGCAGCGTCGTTGGGATCGGCGGGCTCGGTTGGTCGAGAACTCGATGCGTCACTCACGTCGGCAAGGTTATCGGGCCGATCACGCGGTGTTTCGCTCGAATACCAGGCGCAGGCCGATCAACGTCAACCACGGCTCGTGGACGTCGATGCGCCGGCATTCGTCGAGCACAACTGGTGCGAGGCCGCCGGTGGCGATAACGGTGGTCGAAGGTCCGAGTTCGGCCACCATTCGATCGACGATGCCGTCGATTTGGGCCGCGAATCCGTAAATCATGCCGGCCTGCAACGACTCGACGGTGTTCTTGCCGATGACCGACCGGGGTCGCACAAGCTGCACTTTCAGCAGTTGGGCTGCCCGCGAGGCCAGCGCGTCGAGCGAGATTTCGATCCCGGGCGCGAAAGCACCCCCGAGAAACTCGCCGCGCTCGGAAACGACGTCGAAGTTCGTCGCGGTGCCGAAGTCGACGACGACCGCCGGGCCACCGTGCAGCGAATACGCCGCGAGGGTGTTCATGATGCGATCGGAGCCGACCTCTTTCGGGTTGTCGGTCAGAATCGGCACTCCGCTGCGAATTCCCGGCTCGACCACGACGACGGGCAGGTGGGCGAACCAGCGGTCGCACATCGCGCGCACCTCGTTCAGCACCCTCGGCACTGTCGAGCACGCCGAGATGCCGGCCACGGTGTCGCCGTGCCCTGCGCTGTCGAGGAGTCCGCGAATCAGCAACGCCAGCTCGTCCGCCGTCCGTCTCGCATCTGTCGCGAGCCGCCAGTGTTCGACAATCTTGTCGCCGTCAAAAAGGCCCAGCACGGTCTGGGTGTTGCCGACATCGATGGTCAGCAGCGTCACAGCTCCGCCTCCCCGGACTCGGATTCGTCGCGCAGATCGACGGCAATGTCGGCGGGTCGCAGATCGACGCCGATGTCGAGAACTGGCGCAGAATGCGTGAGCGCACCGACCGCAAGGTAGTCGACTCCTGTCGCCGCGACTTCTGCCGCGTTCGCCAACGACAATCCACCGCTCGCTTCGAGGCGGCACCTTGAATCAAGCGAGCGCACCAGTTCGACCGCCTCGCGCAGCTGTGCCGGCGCCATGTTGTCGAGCAGCACGAGCTCGGCGCCGGCTTCGACCGCCTCGCGCACCTGCTCGATCGTGTCGCACTCGACCTCGACCGCGATTGCCGGAAAGTTCAGCCGGACCGCGTCGAAGGCCGCCTTCACACTCCCAGCAGCCAGCACATGGTTGTCTTTCACCAGCGCAGCGTCAGACAGCGACATGCGGTGATTCACGCCGCCACCGCAACGAACCGCGTATTTCTCCAACGCCCGCAGCCCTGGCGTGGTCTTGCGCGTGTCACGAATGGCCGCGCCCGTCGTGTTGACGGCGTCAACCCACGAGCGGGTCAGCGTCGCCACACCGGATAGGTGCCCGAGCAAGTTGAGAGCGGTGCGTTCTGCGGTCAGCAGGCCGCGCGTCGACGCGGTCGCAGACAGCACCACCGTGCCGGGGTCGACCCGCATACCGTCGACTACCGGTTCGACGACTTCGACCGCATCGTCGGTGGCGGCCCACAAAACTGCGGCGACGACTGGCAATCCGGCAATCACGCCGCGGCTGCGGGCAACGAAATCGGCCGTCGATTCTTGCTCGAACGGGATCGCCGCGACGCTCGTGACGTCGACGCCGCCCGCGAGATCCTCTTCCAGCGCGGCGAAAGCCAGGGCCTCGACGGCATCGGGATCGAGCCCGGCGTCGCTCAGTCGCAACGACAAGTTGTCTGGGAGCGTCACGGCGCCGCCACCCGTTCGAACGCGGTGATCAGTTCGCCGTCGTCACTGATACTGCTGACGACATGTCCGAGCCACTCGTCGTCTGGGTCGGGATGGTCTTCACGCCAGTGACAACCACGCGTTTCGGCACGCAATTGCGCGCCGGCCACCAGTGCCGTAGCGACCGTGTGCAGGTTGGTTGCTTGCCACGCCTCGACGCCGGATTCGACCGGCGAAGCAGCGAATTCGACCGCATCGAGTTCGAGAGCCGCACTCGACAAGCTGCCGGCACTGCGCAGCACACCCGCCCCGATAGTCATCGCCGATTGCACAACGACGGCAGCGGACGACGGCAAAAGTCCGCCTTCGACATCGTCGGTGAGTTGCGGCTCGGCGAGTGCCGGCAACGAACGCATGAGTTCGTCGGCGATCCGGGCCCCGAACACGAGTCCTTCAAGCAGGCTGTTCGACGCGAGCCGGTTCGCGCCGTGGACTCCTGTACAGGCAACTTCACCACACGCGTACAGCCCGGGAAGGCTGGTGCGACCGACCAGATCGGTGCGGACACCACCGCTGGCGTGGTGAGCGCCGGGCACCACCGGAATCGGCGTCGTGACCGGGTCGACGCCATGTGCCAGGCACGACGCGTAGATCGTCGGGAAGCGACCGGCAAAATCGGGCACTGCCGCCGCGTCGAGAAGCACATGGTCGGCGCCGGTCTTGCGTAACTGCCTGATGATCGCCTGTGCCACTACGTAACGCGGCGCGAGCTCGGCGAGTGGATGCTGCCCGACCATGAAGCGTTCACCCGTGACGTCGACGAGCACGCCGCCTTCACCTCGAACCGCCTCGGAAATCAGCGGTTGTTGGCCTACGGCACCAGGACCGGACCACAGCACGGTCGGGTGGAACTGCACGAACTCGAGATCGGTGACGTGCGCGCCCGCACGCAACGCGACGGCTACGCCGTCTCCGGTTGCGACGGGCGGATTCGTGGTCGATGCGAACACCTGCCCCAGGCCGCCGGTGGCGAGCACGACGGCCCGCCCGAGGGCCGCACCGACGCCGTCGCGCTGGCCTGCGCCGATCACGTGCAGGGTGACACCGCACGCTGCGCCATCGGCACTTTTCAACAGGTCGAGCACCAGCGCGTGCTCGATGATTTCGATCCCCTCGGTGGATTTCACCGCTTCGATCAGGGCTCGCTCGATCTCTGCACCCGTGGCATCGCCACCTGCATGGGCGATGCGGTGTCGAAGGTGACCGCCCTCCCGCGTGAGCGCGAGATCGCCCGCGTGGTCGAGGTCGAACTTGGTGCCGAGTTCGATGAGCTCGCGTACCAGCGCCGGCCCTTCGGTGACCAAAACCCGCACCGCCGTTTCGTCGCACAGGCCGGCGCCGGCGACGAGGGTGTCGTGCAAGTGCTGTTCCGGTGAGTCGCCCGGCCCGAGTGCGGCTGCGATTCCGCCTTGCGCCCAGCGGGTGGATCCGGCGTCCAACTCGGTTTTCGTGACGAGCAGTACGCGACCGGCACGGCGCGCCTTCAACGCGGTGGTCAGTCCGGCAATGCCGCTGCCGACGACGACGATGTCGGCGCGGGCGATCCAGCCGGGTGCGGGTGCCGCGAGCCGCGAGACCAGCCGGGTGCCGGACGGCTGTTCGAAATCCGTCGAGGGCGGTGGGAACACCCCCGGGTCGGCAGCGACGCTCACGAGAGTCGACCGTCGATCAGGCCGCTAGCGACCGGCGCGGCGGCCGGTTCGACGCCGATGTCGACGATCCGGTTCGCGCCATCGACGAACACGACCGCCGGCTGGTAGCCACGCGCCTCGGCGTCAGGCATCTGGGCGTAAGCCATGATGATCACGAGATCACCTTCTCGCACCAGATTCGCGGCCGCACCGTTTATACCGATGACGCCGGAGCCGCGCTCACCAGGAATCACGTAAGTTTCAAGCCGATTCCCGTTGTCGATATCGGAAATCGTGACCTGTTCGCCCGCGAGCAGGTCGGCGGCTTCCATCAGGTTTTCGTCGAGCGTGATCGAACCGACGTAATGCAGGTCGGCGCGAGTCACCGTGGCCCGATGGATCTTCGACTTCAACATGGTGCGCAACACGAAATCAGCCCTTCACTGCGGTAGGAGCGGAAGAATCAATGCCGTCACCCGAGCGCGGTGCAATCGCAAGATTGTCGATCAACCTGGTGGCGCCGACCCAAGCAGCCGCGATCAGCAACGCGCCTGCCGAGCCCGCAGAGCCGGCAGAGCCGATGCCTGCGGTGATGCCGATCTCGGTGAATTCGTCGGGGTCGACGAGCGCGACGTAGTCGACCTCGATGCCGTCAGTGCTCTCGAGCACGACCCGCGCGGTGTTGACGATGTGCTGCGACGGCGCGCCTTTCTCGGCTTCAAGTGCAGCCGCCGCAAGTGCCGACGGCAACCCGAGCGCCGAAACCCGTTGTGCCGACGACAGATACCGGTTGCGGCTCGACAGCGCCAACCCGTCGGCATCGCGCACGAACGGCGCAGCGTCGATGCGAACGCCGAGGTCGAGGTCGGCGACCATGCGCTTCAGCAACGCGAGTTGCTGGGCGTCCTTTCGGCTGAAGACGGCGACGTCTGGCTGCAGGAGGCCGAACAGTTTCGCCACTGCCGTAAGGACGCCGTCGAAATGGCCGGGTCGGCTCGCGCCTTCGAAACGTTCGCCGATCGGGCCGGCGCTCACCCGCACGACAGGCTCGGTCGGATACATCACCTCGCGCGATGGCATGAACACCAGAGCGACGCCTTCTTCGGCGCACATCGCGAGATCGGCTTCACGCGTTCGCGGATACCGCTCGAGGTCTTCGTTCGGCGCGAATTGCAGCGGGTTCACGAAGACGCTGACCGCGACGTGGTCGGCCAGGTCTCGCCCGCGCACCAACAACGATCGATGACCGGCGTGCAGCGCGCCCATTGTCGGCACGAAAGACACCGTTCCCTGCAAGGAAGACCGGGCCTCGGCGAGTTCTTCGCGAGTGGTCGCGACGTGCATCATTCGGCCGCCTCTCGTCGTCCGGCCAAGACATCGAGGAGCTCGACAGCTGTCTCGGGTGCGAGCAAGCCGGCCGACAGCGCGCGATCGGCCGTCAGCCGGGCCATCGCGACGTAGGCAGCATTGATCTCGGGCGAAACAGCATTGAGAACCTCGACGTGCTTGCGAACGGTTGCCGAGTCACCGCGAACGACCGGCCCGGTCAGCCCGGAATCGCCGTAGCGCAAGGCATTGTCGAGTGCTGCCGACAGCAACGGCCCGAGCATGCGCTGCGGATCGTCAGCGCCGGCCGCACGCAGCAGATCCATCGACGACGCGACGAGTGTGACGAGATGGTTCGACGCGTGCGCCAACGCCGCGTGGTACAGCGGCCGTTTTTCTTCGGCGATCCAGACTGGATCGCCACCGACCTCGAGAACCAACGTCTCCGCGACGGGGCGCAACAGGTCGGATGCCGTCACCCCGAAACAGACGCCGACCAGGCGTTCGAGGTCGATGCTCGTTCCGGTGAACGTCATCACCGGATGCAAGGCGAGCGGCAACGCACCAGCATCGGTCGCGGGTTGCAACACGTCGATGCCGTAACGACCAGACGTGTGGACGACGAACTGCCCGCGCCTGATGCCACCCGCCTGCACCAACCCGTCGACCAACGACGGCAGCGCATCGTCAGGCACCGCGAGCAGCAGCAGGTCGCAGGCGGGCCCGATTTGGTCAATCGGTCGGATTTCAACACCGGGCAGCAGTTGTTCAGCGCGCCGAAGCGAGTCAGCCGAGATCGCCGACACGGCGACGATGTGATGGCCCGCAACGGCGAGCGCGGCACCCAAAACTGAGCCGACGCGGCCTGCGCCGACGATGCCAACGGCAAGCCGACCCGGGCGATCGCCGGGCCGATCAAGTGG
>JBOGEK010000451.1:0-3213 GCA_050743645.1 Acidothermaceae bacterium | reverse complement strand
TGCGAGACCTGGCCGCCGCCGGAACCGCCATCATGGTGGCCACCCACGACGTAGAACTGGCTGCCGATGTCGCCACTCGCACGGTGGTGCTGGCCGACGGCGACGTGGTGTCCGACGGACCGACGAGCGAAGTCGTCACGGCCTCGCCCGCGTTCGCGCCACAGGTGGCGAAGATCCTGCACCCGCTGCCCTGGCTCACGGTGTCCCAGGTGCAGGCGAGCCTCGAACGAAGCGCGTCATGAGCCTCGCCGTCCGCGCTGTCGGTGCCAGCGGTGCCTCGTCTTCGCCCATCCGCTTCCGAGCCCGTTCGGCAACGGCCGTCACCATCGCAAGCGTCGTCGGCGTCCTCGCATTTTGCTGGCCGTTCGTCATGCATGGCAACGCGTTGAGCCGCGGCGGCGTCGCGCATTCGACCGACGCGCCGTGGGTTTTCGTTGCGGTGTTGCCACTTCTGCTGCTCGTCGTCCTCGCCGAGATTGCCGATGGCGGCATCGACGCGAAGGCGATCGCAATGCTCGGCGTGCTGGCTGCCTGCGGTGCTGCGCTACGAACGCTGGGCGGCGACGTCACTGGCGCTTCGCCGGTGTTTTTCCTGTTGATGCCCGCAGGCAGGGTGTTCGGTCGCGGATTCGGTTTCACACTCGGCGCCTTGACGCTGTTCGGCAGCGCCATACTTACGGGTGGGGTCGGCCCTTGGTTGCCCTTCCAGATGCTTGCGGCGGCCTGGGTCGGACTCTTCGCCGGGTCTCTCCCGCGCGCCAGTGGCCGATGGGAGATTTGGCTGCTCGCGGCCTACGGTGCGGCAGCCGGTCTGCTCTACGGCGCGGTCACCGACCTATGGTTCTGGCCGTTCGGCACCGCCGGCACGTCGCCCCAAATCTCTTACGTGCCAGGGGCGGATTGGCTCACGCAAGCTCACCACTTCGCTGCTTTCTATCTGGCCACATCACTGGGTTGGGACATTCCCCGCGCGGCTGCAAATGCGGCGCTCGTGCTCGTGGCCGGCGGCCCCGTGCTGCTTGCACTGCGCCGAGCTTCTCGCAAAGCCGCGTTCGACGTGCCCGTCGTCTTCGCCGAGAAAGGCTGACTGCATGGAGATCACCCTGCTCGGCACCGGCGGCGGAGCAGGCTGGCCGCAACCGTGCTGCACCTGCGCATCGTGCCAAAGTGCCTACGCCGAAGGAGAAATCCGGGCGCACACCAGCGCCTTGGTCGATGGCGTTCTACTGCTTGATTGCGGGCAGGACGTGCCCCGGTCGGCGGTGCGACTCGGCGTCGGCCTCGACCGCGTCCGCTACCTGCTCGTGACACACGACCATCACGACCACGCGAACGGGGCGCTGCTGCTGTCACGGCGTTGGGCGGGTCGGAGCGAACCTCTCGACGTGCTCGGACCGAAGTCAGCGGTCGACGCGCTCGCGTTGTGGTTGCCGCCGCACGACCCCGGCGTCGTGTTCCGCTGCATCGAAGCAGGAGACGTGGTGACGCTCGGTCCCTACACGGTTCGCGCGCTGGCCGCAGAGCACGACAGCGACGGCGCCTTGATCTACGACGTCACCGAAAAGGACACCCAGCAGCGATTTCTCTACGCGACCGACACCGGGCCCGGTTTCGCGGCTCCTGAAGACGCACGCTACGACCTGCTCATGCTCGAAGAGAGCTGGGGCGACTCTCCCTCGTTGGCGTCCGGCCGCCATCACGATCTGGTGTCTTTCCCAGCCACGCTCGCGAAATTGCGGCGGTCGGGCGCACTTAACGAGAGCAGCCGGGTGGTGGCGATCCATCTCGGGCACGGCAACCCGGCGCCGTCCGTCTTGCGCCGAAGGCTGGCGCAGTGGGGTGCCGAGATGCTGCCCGACGGCGCGGTCATCAGCCTCGGCGAGCCGGCGCCAACGCGCGCGCTGCCGCGACGCGTGTTGGTGCTCGGTGGTGCTCGATCCGGCAAATCCGCGGTAGCAGAAGGCATTCTCGCGGCGGACGGCGACGTCTGTTACGTCGCTACGTCGCACGCAGACGGCTCCGGCCCCCCCGACCCCGAGTGGGCCGAGCGGATAGCCAAACACCGGGCGCGTCGTCCTGTCGGTTGGACGACGACAGAAACCACCGACATCGCCCTGTTGTTGCGGCACCGCACCGCCGCCGACCCGCCATTGCTGATCGACTGCGTCACGGTGTGGCTTGCCCGCGTTATGGACGACGTCGGGGTCTGGACCGCGACCGACGAGGTGGCCGAGAAGACCGCGGAGGTAACGCTCGCCGCGAGCATCGACGATCTCGTCAACGCGTGGCGCACGACTTCCGCTCGGGTCGTCGCGGTCAGTAACGAAGTCGGGGCAGGCGTCGTGCCCGACCACCGCAGCGGGCGTCGGTTCCGCGATGAACTCGGCACCTTGAACGCGAGGCTCGCCGCATGTTGCGACGAGGTGCTGCTGGTGACCGCCGGCATCGCGCAACCGCTGCGCACCGACCGCAACCACACAACACCGGAGATGACGTGACGATCGCATTCCCACCCATAGCTGCGCCCGACCAGGCCGCCGGCGCCGAAGCACTGGCGAGACAAAGCAGGCTGACCAAGCCGGCTGGCGCGCTCGGCCGCCTCGAAGAGCTTTCCGGATGGCTGGCGGCCGTGCAAGGACGGTGCCCGCCAGCCCCACCGCACCGCGTCCGCGTCGTCGTCTTCGCCGGCGACCACGGCGTGGCCGCAGCGGGCGTCTCGGCGTACCCCGCCGAAGTCACCGCTCAGATGGTCGCGAACTTCGTCAACGGTGGCGCGGCGGTTAACGTGCTCGCGAGCCGGATCGGAGCGAGCGTGCGGGTTGCCGATCTCGCGGTCGCAACCACGTTGCCGGGTGTCGACCTGCCGCCTGAGGTCACCAAATGGCGGGTACGTGCGGGTTCTGGACGCATCGATGTCGAAGACGCGATGACCCGCATCGAGGCCGAGCAAGCCGTCGAGGCCGGCCGGCAGATAGCCGACAGCGAGGTCGACGCAGGCGCCGACCTGTTGATCCCCGGCGACATGGGAATCGGCAACACGACGGCCGCCGCCGTACTCATCGGCGTCCTCACGGGTAGCGACCCGCGCACCGTCACCGGGCGCGGCACTGGCATCGATGACGCGACTCTCGCCCGCAAGCAGGTGGTCGTCGCGGCCGCGATGACCCGCGCGCTCCCGACGCTCGCTGATCCCATTTCGCTTCTGTCGACGGC
>JBOGEK010000450.1:0-5757 GCA_050743645.1 Acidothermaceae bacterium | reverse complement strand
GCGACGTGATGGGGCGGCTGCATCCGCACGGCGACACGGCGATCTACGACACGCTGGTGCGGATGGCGCAGCCGTTCTCGATGCGGGTGCCGCTGGTCGACGGGCACGGCAACTTCGGCTCGCTCGGCGGCGACGACCCGCCGGCGGCCTACCGCTACACCGAGTGCCGACTCGAAGAAGCCGCCCAGCTGATGACCGACGGGTTGAACGAGGACGTCGTCGACTTCGCGCCGAACTACGACGGGCAAGAGACCGAGCCTCAGGTATTGCCGTCGGCGTTCCCGAACCTGCTGGTCAACGGTGCGTCGGGGATCGCGGTCGGTATGGCCACCAACATGGCGCCGCACAACCTGGTCGAGGTCGTGGCCGCGGCTCGGCACCTGATCAAGAAGCCCGAGGCGTCGCTAGACGACCTCATGCGGTTCATCCCCGGGCCCGACCTTCCGACCGGTGGCAAGATCGTCGGGCTCGACGGCATCCGCGACGCCTACGAAACAGGCCGCGGCGTCTTTCGCATTCGGGCCACCGCCAAGGTGACCGATGTGCGGCCCCGCAAGCGCGGGATCGTCGTCACCGAATTGCCTTACGGAGTAGGGCCTGAGAAGGTCATCGGCAAGATCAAAGATCTCGTGCAGTCTCGCAAGCTGCAAGGCATCTCCGACGTGCGCGACCTCACCGATCGCGAACACGGTCTGCAGTTGGTGATCGAAGTCAAGAACGGCTTCAACGCCGAAGCGATCCTTGACCAGCTTTACAAGCTTACGCCGATGGAAGACACGTTCGGCGTCAACAACGTGGCGCTCGTCGACGGCCAACCGTTGACCCTCGGGTTGAAGGAAATGCTCGAGGTTTATGTCGATCACCGGTTCGAGGTCGTGCGGCGGCGTTCGGCGTTCAGGCGGCGTCGGCGTGAAGAACAACTGCACCTGGTGCAGGGCCGACTGATCGCGATCGTCGATATCGACGAAGTGATCGCGGTGATCCGGTCGAGCGACGACACCGCGGCCGCCCGTTCGCGACTGATGGACGTCTTCGAGCTGAGCGAAATCCAGGCGAGCGACATTCTCGAATTGCCCTTACGCCGGTTGACGAAGTTCTCGCGCATCGAGTTGGAAAAGGAGCGCGACGAACTCAATCGTGAAATCGCTGAGTTGACGGCAATTCTCGACTCCGACGAACTGCTGCGCACCGTGGTGAGTGACGAACTCGGCGACGTAGCCAAGAAGTTCGGCACGCCCCGACGCACTGTTTTGCTCGAATCCGCAGGCGTTCCTGCGGCATCCGTGCCGCTCGAGGTCATCGACGACCCTTGCCTTGTGCTGCTGTCTGCGACCGGATTGTTAGCCCGCACCATGTCGGCCGATCCGTTGCCCACGAGCCTTGACCGGTCGCGGCACGACGCGCTCGCATCGGTGGTGACCACGACGGCGCGCGGCGAAGTAGGCGCGGTCACGTCGATGGGCCG
The DNA here is from genome assembly GCA_050743645.1 of Acidothermaceae bacterium. Taxonomy (GTDB): domain Bacteria; phylum Actinomycetota; class Actinomycetes; order Acidothermales; family Acidothermaceae; genus JBOGEK01. Next base: position 4,292 of record JBOGEK010000450.1, on the reverse strand, counting down.
CATGCTGCGATTGTCGGTACTCGAACTGCCAGCGCTCCCGCCGACAGCGGGCGCACCTTCGTTGGCCGGTGGGGCCCCTGTGAGTGAGTTCCTCGACCTGGAGAAGAACGAGAAAGTGCTTGCGCTATCGACACTTTCTGCGTCGTCCGTCGGTGTTGCGCTCGGTACCGCCGCCGGTGTCGTGAAGCGCGTCGCGCCCGACTACCCGTCGAACAAGGATTCCTTCGAACTCATCGGCTTGAAGGACGACGACACAGTGGTCGGCGCGGTCGAACTCACGACCGGCGATGAGGATCTTGTGTTCGTTACGTCTGACGCACAGCTGCTGCGCTTCGACGCCGCTACGGTTCGCCCGCAAGGCCGGGCCGCGGGCGGAATGGCCGGTGTGCGGTTGACGGCAGGCGCCCGCGCGCTGTTCTTCGGGGCCGTGAACGCGTTCGCCGACAACGTCGTGGTGACCGTCGCCGGCTCGTCAGCCGCGTTGCCCGGCACGGACGCCGGAACCGTGAAGGTCGCGCCGTACGAAGAGTTTCCGGCGAAGGGCCGTGCGACCGGGGGCGTCCGTTGCCACCGGTTACTGCGCGGCGAAGACACCCTGCTGCTCGCGTGGGCCGGTCCTCGACCGCCGAAGGCAACCGCGGGTTCGGGAGTTCCGGTCGAATTGCCTAGCCCCACCGGCAAACGCGACGGTTCTGGCGCTCCGCTAGCCGCACCGCTCGCAGCAATCGGCGTCTGAGCGACGATCGTGTCGAGCAGGTCATCGGTATCGCCCGCGTTACCTGATGATCTGGCGTGGTCAATCGTCAGGTCGGACGTCGATGAGCGGTTGCGTGACGAGCTCACGATCTGCTGGGCTGACGTATCGAATGCTGGAGGCGCGGTCGGATTTCCGGTGACGCCGGTGAGCTTTTCCGACGTCCGGCCCGCTGTCGACGAACTCGCGGCGAAGGTTGCAGTCGGCGAGTGTGCGCTCGTGGTTGCGGGCGACGCTGCCGGCACGTGCGGGTGGGTCGTCTTGCAGCGCAACACTTTCGCGCTCACGACCCATTGGGGCTGGGTGCGGCGACTGCAAGTGCATCCGCGACGCCAGCGGCAGGGCATCGCTCGTGAGTTGTTGCGCCGGCTCGAACAGGTGGCTCGTGACGAATGGCGCCTTGAGTTCTTGCAACTCGTGCTGCGCGGCGGCCTGGGGCTCGAAAACTTCTATGACCGGCTCGGCTGGCGCGAGGTCGGACGCATTCCGGGTGCCCTGCGAGCCGGCGACGGTGACGACCGCGACGAGGTGCACATGGTCAAGCCACTGGCTGGCATTTGGTAGACGACTACGGACTAAGAACACCGTAGTTGTCAGCCAAACTCGCTGGAGCGGCGGGCCTTCGGAACGCTTCAGCTCGTCGAACCCGGCGCGACGAGCCCGTGTTCGTAGGCGTAAACGACCGCCTGCGTGCGGTCGCGCAGGTCGAGTTTGGCGAGCATCCGGTTGACGTGGGTCTTCACCGTCGAGTGCCCGATGACCAGCCGATCGGCGATCTCCGCGTTAGAAAGGCCCGCCGCCACGAGGCGTAGCACCTCGGCCTCGCGCTCGGTGAGCAGCGACGGTTGTTGCGTCGCGACGACCGCTGGACGGGTGCGTACGAATTCCTCGATCAACCGCTTGGTGATCGAGGGCGCGAGCAGCGACTCTCCCGCCGCTACCGTGCGAATGGCGTCGGTCAGCTGGCTGGCCCGCACATCTTTGAGCAAGAACCCGCTGGCCCCGGCCTGCAACGCGTCGAACACCCACTCGTTGCGGTCGAACGTCGTGAGTACGAGCACCCGCGGCGGCGTGGGCAGTGCGAGCACCTGACGCGTCGCAGTCAAGCCGTCGATGCGCGGCATCCTGATGTCCATGAGCACGACGTCGGGCCGGTACTGGCGCACGCACGCCAGGGCCTCAGCGCCGTCGGTTGCCTCAGCGACCACGCGCATGTCGGGCTCTCGGTCGATCAGTGCCCGAAAGCCGTCTCGCACCAACGCCTGATCGTCGGCAAGCAGCACCGAGATCATGCATGCTCCCGCTGCCCGGCCCGCTGCTGCACGCCTAGTTGATTCGCCGCGAGCTGATTCGCGGCACGCGCGTCGTCCGCGGGGAAGCTTGCTCGCACCGTGAAACCGCCGGCCGGGCCGGGTGCGGTTTGCAACGTGCCGCCGTAGAGAGCGAGCCGTTCGCGCATGCCGACGAGGCCGTGGCCGCCGCCCGATCCGACCGCGGCGGGCAGTGGTCCGCGCGCGCCGTCGTCGGCTACCTCGACGACAAGGCGATCGCCTTCGGCACCGACGCGGACGGCGACGTGCGCGCCCGGCGCGTGTTTCACTGCGTTCGTCAGAGCCTCTTGGACGACGCGGTACACCGACATCTCGAGGCCTGGCGCGAACGACAGGTCGGTGCGCATCGCGGAGTCGTCGACGTCGAGGCCGGCACTGCGTGCACGTTCGACCAGCAACGGCAGGTGATGTAGCCCCGGCGTCGGTGTGGCGAGTTCGGACTCCTCGAAGTCGTCGACCTGCAGCAACCCGAGCATGCGACGCATCTCACCGAGTGCATCGCGAGCGGTCGACTCGACGGCGTCGAGATGGCGGTCGACCTCTGAGGCGGCGGCGGCGTCGAGTTCAGTGAGGTCGGCGAGCGCGCCGCGCGCGGCCAACGTTTGCAGCACGACGACAGACAAGCCGTGACTCACGACGTCATGCAGTTCGCGGGCGATCCGGGCACGCTCTTCACGAAGCGCCTGCGCGCGCTCCCAATCTGCCCGTAGTGCGCGCAGTGTCATCAGTTCAGCACGTCGGGTGCGGCGGCTGACCAGCCAGCCCGCACCCCACATCACCGTGCAGAAGGTGAGCGTCAGCAGGAAATCCGCGACCCAATTCGGTGGTGCCGCGACGGCGGTGCCGACACCCAGCAGCGCGGCACCCACGGCCCACGCCACGACCGCACCGCGGTTGTCGTTGATGCCCGCGGCGATCGCGAAAGTCGCCATGAGTCCGAAGAACTGCACATTCGGGCTGTCGGGCGTCAACGTCAGCGCGGTTGCAAGTAACGCGAACGCGAGAACGCTCGCTAGCAGCGGCTGCCATCGTCGTCCGATCAGAACGAGCGCCGAGCACGCTGAAACCGCCACGGCTGCGGGTTTCGACGGGATGTCGCTCAGCGCCATAGCGGTCGCTTCAGCGGCGGCGAGCGCCACGAGAAACAGTTCGAGCGCCCAGCGACGAAGCTTCTTCATCCGCGAGACGTTACGGCAGTTCACGCGCTGCGACGTCCATCTTGCGATGGATGCAGGCTCGCAGGTTCGACCTGTCGGTGGACGATCAGCGCTGCCTCCGCGGCCTAACGTCGGCGCACATCAGCGAGATGTGACAAGCCATCTCGCCCACCGTTGAGGAGAATTTCGTGATCGTCAGACCCGGCACCCGTGTGCTGCTCGCCATCACAGCTACTGCGTTGACCGCCGGCGGACTCGCCGCATGTTCGTCGAGCAAGGCGGCCGAGACGAAATCAACAAGCAGTGCTGCAGCTCAGTCGTCGAAGGAAACCACGCTGCGATTCGTCGCTTCTGACGAAGACGGCAACATGGTCACTGAAGACCTTGGCGCCAAGAGCGCGGACGGCGGCCCCGACATCGGTGACCTGCTCGCTTTCACCCAGACGCTTTCGGTCGACGGCAAGGACGTCGGGCACGTGCACGTGGCGGCCGTCGGCGTCGACCACGCCCAACATCTCTCGCAGATCAACGGCACGCTCGTGTTGGCCGACGGCGACATCGAAGTGGGCGGCATCGTGCCCCAGGATCCGGCGTTCACGCTGGTGATCACCGGAGGAACCGGGGCCTACGTCAGCGCTGCAGGCACGATGGACTTCGCGTTGGACGGCGACTCGCAGACACTGACCGCCCACCTCGTGAAGCACTGAGCGGACGCTTCAGCGCCCGGGCGCGGCCTTCAGTGCGCCCGGGCGAGAGCGTTTTCGACGTCCGCGATCAGGTCTTTGGTGTCTTCGCACCCGCAGCTGAAGCGGATGAACCCGGGCGCGACGTCGTCTCCGCCCCACCGTGCGCGGCGCTCGGCGGTGCTGTGCAGGCCACCGAAACTGGTAGCGACCCCGACGATGTCGAGGTTCGCCAAGAAGCTTTCCGCGGCGTCCGCGTCGGCGAGGGTGAACGACACCAAGCCGGTCGGACGACGCATCTGTCGCTTCGCCAAAGCGGACGAAGGATCGCCGGCCAACCACGGGTAACGAACCATCGTGACAGCGT
>JBOGEK010000449.1:0-1798 GCA_050743645.1 Acidothermaceae bacterium | reverse complement strand
ATCATGCGCTGCGCACGCCCCATGAAGCGACCGTCCGCCGACTTAACGTGGTCAACCGCCGGCGTGCACGGGCCGATTCGCTGTCCGCGGTCCGCCGTGCGCTCCTCGCCGTCCGCGGTTCGCCGGTTCGCCGGTTCGCCGTCCTGCCGGGTGCTTCATGCGGTGAACCGCAGCATCATGCGCTGCGCACGCCCCATGAAGCGACCGTCCGCCGACTTAACGTGGTCAACCGCCGGCACGCACGGGCCGGTTCGCCGTCCGGGCAAGGCTGTACCCCTACGGCGGCATGACAGGGCGGGTGTCGGCCTGGGAAGCTTGGCGGGTGCCACGCTTCGGGGACGGTCTCGCCGTCGATGCCGACCTCGTCCGCGCCGCTGAGTCGGCAGCGGTCGCTGCGCGCACGCCCCTCGGCGGTATGAACCCTGACCTCGCCTGCGTGTTCGTCTGCGGCGGCGACCCGGAGCAGGTGGCCGAGGCGCTGTCCCGTGCGTCGAGCGTGCTGCGCGCCCGAACCGTGATCGGTTGCAGCGCGTCCGGGGTCATCGGTGGCTCGCAGGGCGTCGAGGCGTCGAGTTCGGTGAGCGTGTGGGCGGCGGTGCTCCCCGGGGTGCGGGTGCGGGCGTTCCATCTCGAGGTGATCCGCACGCCGAACGGGATGGCAGTGCTCGGGCTGCCCGAGGGTGAAGAAACCGACGAGGTCGCTGTGGTGTTGGCCGATCCGTTCTCGTTCCCCGCCGACGGATTCGTCGAGCAGGCCAATGACGCGCTCGGCCTGCCCATCGTTGGCGGCATGGCAGCGGGCAATCGTGGGCCCGGGTCGACGCGGCTGCTGCTCGACAACCGGGTCGTCGATCGTGGGGCCGTCGGCGTCGTACTCGGCGGTCCGGTTGGCGCGCAAGCGATGGTCAGCCAGGGTTGCCGACCGGTCGGTCCCGACATGACCGTGACGGCGGCCGAAGGCAACCTGCTGCTGAGCCTCGCCGGTGTGCCGGCGATTCAAAAGCTCGAGCAGGTGCTCAGTTCGCTGTCGCCAGAAGATCAGGCGCTTGCCAGCGGCGGCTTGCAGATCGGCATCGCTCTCGACGAATACGTCGACGAACACGACCGCGGTGACTTCTTGGTTCGGGGCATTCTCGGGCTCGACCGCACCCGCGCCGCCGTCGCGATCGGAGATGTTGTCCCAGTCGGTCGAACGGTTCGCTTCCAAGTGCGTGATGCAGCTTCGGCGGACGACGATTTGCGCGCGATGCTCATCCAACTCCGGCGCGACTTCGCAACAGTAGAAGGCGCTTTGCTGTTTTCGTGCAATGGCCGTGGCACCAACCTTTTCACCTCAGCCGACCATGACGTGCTAGCGATGCGGCAGGGTCTATCGACCTCCGGAGTGGCGGGATTCTTTGCCGCAGGCGAGATCGGGCCAGTCGGTGGCCGTAACCATCTGCACGGGTTTTCGGCTGCTGTGCTGGTTTTCGGCTCGCAGCGCACGCAGCTGGCGACCCGGGGCGCTTGAGTAGCGACTGGCCGCGGTAAAGAGCCGAACATGAGTGCGGATCCCGGCTGGCACGATCCGGTAGCAGCTTTGCGGCGTATCGCGTTTTTGTTGGAGCGAGCCCACGAACCGACCTATCGGGTGCGCGCATTCAGAACCGCGGCCGCAACGCTCGACGGGGTTTCGATTGACGATCTGCAGGCACGCGCAACGCGCGGCACACTCACGGATCTGCCCGGAATCGGCAAGGTGACGGCGGCAGTCGTTGAAGAGGTCTTGCGCGGCGAGACGCCGAGCTACCTTGCCAAG
>JBOGEK010000448.1:0-2739 GCA_050743645.1 Acidothermaceae bacterium | reverse complement strand
CGGCGGGCCCGAACGTATTCACCTTTGTGCGTGCCGAGGCCGGGCGTGTGGACAGATCAGCGATCGAGCGCTGAGTTGTACGACGGCGAGCCAGTCCATTTTCGCTGGTCAATGGACCGGTGGGTGGGCCAGCGCCGTTGGCCGTCGCAACCCCATGCCAGCGAGCTCCTGGAAGCCCAGTGACCGGTAGAAACCGACGAGCGGCAGATCGCACGTCAGGTCGATCGAGTACAACCCATCGAGCTGGGCGAGCAAGCGATTCACCAGCTCCCGCCCGATGCCGCCGCGCTGGTAGTCGGGCAATACCTCCAGCCAGGGCACAAACGCTGTGGCCACACCGTCACTGATGGCATTCACGAAGCCAACGACCCGCTGTTCGTGTCGAGCCAGCACGACACGATAGCTGCCGGCCAACGCGGCCAGATGCCGCTCGGGGGAGGGCGGGCTCGGCCAGCCGACGAAGAATCCGGTCAACATCGGCGCCCGCACCCACGACATGTCCGTGCTGTACTCCACCACACTCAAATCATCGCGCATTCGGGCTCCCGCGCGGGTTACGGGTGCCTATATGGGCGGGAAGTGCTGCAAGCGGCGTCAGTGCGTGAACAGCGTCGTCGCACCGACGTCTGGTGTCGTTGGGCCGGTTTGGACGCTGAGCGAGCAAGCTTTGCCGGATTGGGGGTCTGCGGTGATCAAGACAGCGCTCACCGGTTCGTAGGAGGGGGTTGGCTGTGCGGCAGATCCGGCGATCGAGATGGTGGGGAAGGTGCCGATCAGCTTGATGTGAAGGAGCGTGCCGGAGGTGCACGGCGGGCCTGCATTCGGGTCCGTGTCGGTGCCCTCGCCGATCGTGGCTGTTGCGCTGGTAATCGCGGCAGAATACTTGGCCGCCTCCGCGCGGGCGACAGCGACCGCGGCGTTGAATTCGTGATCGGTGAGTGAGCCGTGCGCAGGCGTGGAGCTTGCAGTACTTGGGTCATCGAGCGCGTGATTGGTACCACTTGCGCATCCGCCGATCGCGATTGCTGCGAGTAGGACGGCGGCGGCTCTCGATGCTGTTGGCACAACCCTTGGACGTGGCGGCACAACTGAATGGTTCCACGAAAACGCACTTCACGGTTCGGCTTAGAGTCGCCTCCCACAGGCGGTGCCCGTCCCACGGTTAGTTCTGCGGTCGACGAGACGGGCCGCTGTGGCTTCGTTGAGACGCGCGCAACCGTGTCGCGAAGGGTGGAGTCTTAGTGGGTATGCGAACGCGCTTGGATCGGGAATTCGAGGAGTTCGTTCGCGCGCGCTCCGCGACCTTGCTGCGGCTCGCGGCGTTGTTGTCCGGTGACGCCGATCATGCGCAGGACCTGGTGCAGCAAGCGCTATGGCGAACACACCGCCACTGGGGGCAGGCATTGCACAACCCGGACGCCTACGTGCGCCGGGTACTGATTAACCTCACCCACGATCGACGCCGCCACGCTCGGCGGCGTGTCGTCGAAACCGTGACGGATGAGCCGACGCAGACCACAACGGCCGACGCGACGGCGATGGTCGTCGAACGGGTGGCGCTGATCGGCGCGCTGCGACTGGTTCCGGCCCGCCAACGCGCCGCCTTGGTGCTGCGGTTTTGGGAGGACCTGTCCGTCGATGAGGCCGCCGCTGCGCTCGGCTGCTCGCCGGGCACCGTGAAGTCCAACACCAGTCGGGGCTTGGTGAGTCTGCGCGAGATTTTGGACAGCCAAGCGAATTCCGATGTCGAGACGGGAAAAAGACCGTGATCACCGAAGACGGACTGCGTGATGCTTTCCGCGAGCAAGTAGCGCCGATGCTCGCCGAGCTGCAACCCGATCCCGGCCTGCTTGATCAGTTGCGCCGCCGTCAGGTCCGCCGTAACCGACTGTTGATCGCCACTACTACCGCCGCGGTGGTCGTCGTGGCCGGTGGCGCGGCCGCGTTCGCGCAACTCACACTCGGTGGCGACCACGCCAACGTCTCGGTAGGCGCCCCGACCCCGTCGGCGCTGCCCAACCCCGACCGCCCCGACGACGTCAATCTCGTCGCCACCGGCCGGTGCGCCGGACTTACCCTCGCCGCCTCCTACCCCGGTGTGCAGGCCGGGATCAGCGCCTACCCCGCCACGAACACGATTGCGCTCAGCGTCGGCCAGACCGTGTCACTGACCGCACGCGGACCCTGCTCAGAGGCCGTCACCTACCATCCCGAATCGGGCAGCGTGTTGTCGGCGGTGCAGGCAGGCGAGTCAGCGGGCAGCAACGCGACCGCCGCGACGATTCGCGCTATAAGCCAGGGGACACAATCACTCGACGTCGACATACCGATGTGCGCGATGCAAGCACTCGGATCGTCTTGCCTGGGCGGCGTTGCGCGCCTCTCAGTGATCAGCATTGTGGCCGTGTCATCGGGGCACACCCTCGCGACGATCCCCGACACCGTGGGGCTGACTGCCGTTCAAGCGGTACAAGTGTTGCAGGCGGCGGGTTTCACGGTCATCCAAAAATCCTTGTCGTCATCGGTTGTCGGCCCCGGTGGGGTGCTCATGCAAACGCCCGTCTCCGGTGTCGCGACGGTGGGAACGGCGATCACGATCGAGGTGTCGGCCGGAGCATTGGGCGAAAGCAGACCGCCAGGACCGATCTCAGCGTCGGTGCCAGCTGGGGGCTGATCCGCGTCGACACGCGGGCCGGCCGCAGCTGCAACCCGCTCACCATTGCCACCGTGACCAGAAGT
>JBOGEK010000447.1:0-2793 GCA_050743645.1 Acidothermaceae bacterium | reverse complement strand
GCTTGATCATGTCGCGCGACCGCGGTCAGCGATTGCTGTTCATCGACGTGCCCGACGACAAAGTAGTGAAGAACCGCGTGCACTTGGATCTGCGACCGACCGACCGAACACGAGAAGAGGAAGTCGCGCGCCTCCTCGAACTCGGTGCCGTCCAACTGGCCGACTTCCGGCGCCCAGACGGCAGCGGTTGGATCACCCTCGCCGACCCAGAAGGCAACGAGTTCTGCGTCCTGTCCCGAAACCCCGCCGGATCGGGTGTCACGACCTAGCCAGCGCCACGTTGCAATGACCTGCTTGGCGCTGCTAGAGGAACAGGCTGGTCACGATGGTCCAGCCGACCGCGAGCAAGCCCGAAGCCGCCGCAAGCCAACGCCCGGTGTTCGCCTTGCCACCAAGATCGGTTGTGCGTGCGGCGACGGCCCACGTCGCGGCTGCCAGCACCGGTGTGACGCCGGACCAGAACACCACCAAGCTGACGAGCGAAACGATGCCGAGCGTCAGCGTCGAAGCCTCGACTCGTTTCGCCCGCGGAACGACAACGCCGAACAAGACCGCGGCCAGCACGAGGCAGAGGATGCCGGTAAAGATCGCTGGTCCGGCTCCGCCGTTCTGGCCTTTTGACACGTTGACGTTTCCGGCCACCACGACGACGGCCGCGAGCAGCAGCCCGAGGGCTGCGAGTGGGCCGGCCTTAGTCAGCGCCGGGGCTGGCTTCGAGACAGTGGTTGCGGTCATGGAGATCCTCGCCTTCGACATGGCCGACGGTGTGCCGGCGTCTCGAAACGCTAGGAAACCTGAGCAATGGTTGTCGTCAACCTGCCAGCGCTACCGGCTCCACCTGAAGGTTGAATCGCCGCGTGCGGGCTTCGACCCCGAAGAGGATGCCGAACAGCCGCCGGACCTTTACCGTAACGGTGTGCACATGCTGTCGAACGAGCACCGGCTGTCGAGCGAGCGCCGGCACCGGGCCTTCGACGTCGTCCTGGCTTCTGCATTGTTGGCCGCGAGCGTGATCGACGTGCTCACGCACGCACTCGGCGGCGTGTATCCCCATGGCAACTGGGCGCATCTGCCATTCGCGATCGCGATGTCGCTGCCCCTTTTTGTGCGGCGGACGCATTCGACCGCAGCGCTGATTTCGGCAGCAATTGTCCAAGCATCGTGGATATACGGGCTTTACCCTCTCGACCAGCAACCGCCGTTGATACCGTTCGTGCAGCTGATCGTCGTGGTCTACTCGGCGGCGGCGTATGCCGACGGCAAGGCCGCCCGCGCTGCGTGGATAGTTGTCGCGGTCGGTACCGCGACTGACATCCCGACGCTGGCTATCGGCAAGCCGATCGGCAACGTCGCAGGCCCAGACATCATGCTGCTGATCGCTTTCGGCCTCGGTTTAACGTTCGCTCGAATCCGCAGGCGCGCCGATGCCCAAGAGGAGCGCGCTGCTCAAGCGGAACACGAGCGCGCGGAGGCAGTAGAGCGTGCAGCGAACGAAGAACGGGCTCGCATCGCTCGCGAATTGCACGACGTGATCTCGCACGACGTTTCGATGATGGTGCTACAAGCATCAGTCGAGCGCCGGCTCAACGGTGACGACACCTCGGCCACGCAGACACTCGCCAGCATCGAGTCGACGGGCCGCGAGGCACTAGCGGAACTGCGCCGCATGCTCGGCGTCTTGCGTAAAGGGGACGACGATGCGCCGCTGCAACCTCAACCCGGCGTCGACCAGTTGCCCGACCTCGTCGAACAAGCGCGCGCTGCGGGGCTGCCGGTCGAGATGAAGGTGAGCGGTGAGCGGATCACCGTGCCTGCGGGGCTTGGGATCGCGGCATACCGCATCGTGCAAGAGTCATTGACGAATGCTGCGAAGCATGCGGTTGGCGCGGCGGTAACGGTGGCCGTGCACTACGGCAAAGACTCCCTCGAGATCGACGTCGTCGACGCTGGGGGTAACGCCGACGGGCCGGTGCTGCCCTCAGGCGGAAACGGGCTGATCGGCATGCGTGAAAGGGTCGCGTTGTTCGGCGGGACGCTCGAAACCGCATCTGTAGCAAGCGGTTTTCACGTGCGCGCGCGATTGCCGCTCCCTGCATGAACGTCACCGTCGTCGTAGCCGACGACCAAGCGATGGTACGAGCCGGGTTTCGCAGGTTGCTCGAAGCCGAGGCGGAGATCGACGTTGTAGCCGACGCCGCGGACGGCGTCCAAGCGGTCGAGTTGGTCACCAGACTGAAACCTGCCGTGGCCTTACTCGACGTCAGAATGCCGAACATGGACGGAATCGAGGCGACCCGCCGCATCACTGCAAACTCGGCAACTCGAGTCGTGATCTTGACGACATTCGATCTCGACGAATACGTCTACGACGCCTTGCGCGCGGGAGCGTCGGGTTTCTTGCTGAAGGACGCACCACCCGAACAGATGATCGCCGCTGTACACGCTGCCGCCGCTGGTGACGCGCTGATTTCGCCATCGATTACCAAGCGACTGTTGGCCGAGTTCGCCCGACGTCCACGAGCCGAAGACGCCGGTCCGTTGCTCGCATCATTGACAGGTCGGGAGAAAGATGTGCTGATGCTCCTGGGTCGTGGCATGTCGAACGGCGAAATCGCCGGCACCCTGTTTCTCGGTGAGGCCACCGTGAAGACACATGTGGGCAACGTGCTCGCCAAACTCAGTTTGCGCGACCGCGTGCAAGCAGTGGTTTTCGCTTACGAGACAGGGCTTGTCACCCCTGGCGCGACGTCGGCGACGTAACACTGCAGCGGTGTTACGTCGGCGACGTAACAC
>JBOGEK010000446.1:0-2820 GCA_050743645.1 Acidothermaceae bacterium | reverse complement strand
CTTTGCTCTGCTGCGTATACGCAGCAGAGCAAAGCGTGCTCAAAAGGTACTCGGTCGGATGCCGCAGTAGCCCTCGTCAGCTACTGCGTCCACGCCACGGCGCGCGACGACAACGAGTTCATTCTGGTCGACAGCGCCTCGACCATTACCGCGAGGCGTTCGCGACGGTTTCCGCGCGCACCGTGGTGGTCGGACACACCCACATGCCGTTCGACCGACTTGCGGATCGCCGGCGCATCATTAACCCTGGCTCGGTCGGCCTTGGCTACGGACATGCGGGCGCGGCCTGGGCACTGCTCGGGCCAGACGTGACACAGCGCCGCAGCGCCTTCGACCCCGACGCGACCGCGACCCGGCTGCCGGCAGCTGCGTCCGATATGCCGGGCATCGAATCCTTCGTCGACAACGCCCACCAATCGGTGAGCGATGCCGACGCGCTGGAGGCATTTACCGAGACCTCTCATCAGCAGGCACGAGTTGGCTGTGGCGACCCGTAACGTGTGCAACACCCAGGGTCCCGCGCCAGGTATCGAATGGCGGCCGTTACTAACGGTTGAGCTTGACGACACCAACGGGGCACGAGACGCCGGTACCGCCGATTCCGCAGTAGCCGTTCGGATTCTTGTCGAGGTACTGCTGGTGGTAGTCCTCGGCGTAGTAGAACGGGCCCACGTCGGCTAGTGCAGCCACCTCGGTCGTGACGGGCCCGTATCCGGCGTCCGACAAACTCCTTTCGTAAGCGGCTTTTGACTCGTCAGTCGCGGCGCGCTGCGTGTCGCTGGAGTAGTAAATCGCCGAGCGGTACTGGGTGCCCACGTCGTTGCCCTGGCGCATGCCTTGGGTCGGGTCGTGCGACTCCCAGAACAGCTTCATCAAGTCGGCGAAGCTGACGACCTTCGGATCGAACACGACCTGCACCACCTCGACATGGCCGGTGGCACCTGAACACACTTCCTCATACGTCGGGTTCGGCGTGTGGCCGCCGGCATAACCGCTCGCAGTCGAGTACACGCCCGGGGTCTGCCAGAACTTTCGCTCGGCGCCCCAGAAGCAGCCCATACCGAAGACGGCGAAGTCGAGACCCTCCGGGAACGGTGGCTCGATCGGGTTGCCCAAAACGGTGTGCGTGGAGCCGAGGCGGAATGGCCGCGTGCCGCGGCCGGGCAACGCCTGCTCGGGAGTCGGAATGGTCGACGGTCGGCTGAAGAATCCCATGCCTCGACGTTACCTCCGACAGACCGCCGAGCGCCGCGTCAGGCCACGCCGTAACTGATCGGTAAGGATCGGTGGTGAACCCAGGCTAGTGAATCAGCGGGCCATCCTTCGACGGCCGTGTCCGTCGTCCGGTAGCTGCCGATCCGAGCACAGCCGCATTCGGGAAGTTCATCGGGCCGTCCTGCGTGTCGAGCGTCGTGAACATCAAGGTGATCGCGGTGACTTCGCCGTCGTACTGGCCGCCCATGCCACCGGAGCGGAACGTGATGTAGTCGCCAACGATGAACGGCCGCGAGATCAGCAACACCATGCCGGCGAACGCGTTACCGAGCGATTGTTGGGCCGCGAGGCCGATCACGACGCTGCCGATCGCACCTGACAGCAAGACGCTTTCCACTCGGACGGCGAGCAGGCCGAGCAGCACGATGAGCACGATCAGATAGCCGACGATCTGGATCACGACACGGAGCGAGTTCGCCGCCGACGGGCTGCCGCGCATCCGCGCGATCCGGGCGATTTCGTTGGCGAACAAGCGGATCGTCGTCACTCCGGCCAGTACGCAGACGATGATTGCGATCCAGCTGCCGACCCGGTGAGATTCGTACGGCACCGAGACGTGGTCGACGCTGTGGGTAGCGTGCACTCCGCCCAGGCTTGCCGTGGCTGCGACCCCGCCGACGAAGATCACGGCGGCCACTATCGCTCGGCGAAACTTCGGCCGCACGATCAGCTCGCGCGCGTCGTAGGCGACCACCGCCGCGGCAGGGCGGAGCGAATTCACGGCTTCGACCGGTTTGCGGTGCCACTGCACGATTTGGATCCTCCTTCAACATCAAACTAGCGGCTCGATGCCCGCCCGCCCTGCAACCCCTTGCGTTGATCAAGCAGTTAGGCGCAACCCACATCGCGCTACGTTGCGCCAAACTGCTTGATCAACCGGGGTGTTCGGGGCGGATCGCGTAGCGTCAGATCATGGACCAGTACCTCGACCACCCGGCAGCATCCGCGACAGCGGCTTTCGAGACAGTGGCGATCCACGCCGGCCAGGAGTCAGACCCGCGCACAGGGGCCGTCGTCCCGCCTATTTACCAGGTGTCGACCTTCCACCAGGATTCCGTCGGCAACCCCCGCGACGGCTGGGAATACAGCCGTTCGGGCAACCCGACGCGGTCTGCACTTGAAGAGTGCCTGGCAGCCCTCGAGCGCGGACGCCGGGGTCTTGCTTTCGCGAGCGGGCTGGCCGCCGAAGACTGCGTCGTTCGCACGATCTGTGCGCCCGGAGATCACATCGTGTTCCCGAACGACGCGTACGGCGGCACGTTCCGCCTCATCTCGAACGTCTTCAACCGCTGGGGAGTTGAGCACACCGCGGTAGGCCTCGACGATCTCGACGCGGTCCGCTCGGCGATCCGGCCGAACACGAAACTGATCTGGTGCGAGACGCCGAGCAATCCGTTGCTTGGTATCGCCGATATCGAGGCGCTCGCCTCCGTTGCCCACGACGTCGGGGCGCGACTGGTGGTCGACAACACGTTCGCGTCGCCCTATCTGCAGCAGCCGCTGACTCTCGGCGCCGATGTCGTCGTGCACTCGACCACGAAGTAC
>JBOGEK010000445.1:0-10595 GCA_050743645.1 Acidothermaceae bacterium | reverse complement strand
GGCGTCGCCTACGCGACGCCGGGTGCGGCTAGTGCCGGCAAGCCGCAAGCTCGGCTGGCTCACCCTCACCGGCGAGGGTCTCGTCGTCCTGGCCGGTGTGGTCATTTTGGTGGGGTGGCCATTTGGCCGCCTGCTGTGGGAGGCCTTCAGCACGCCGGGGGCCTGGTCTCACTTGTGGAGCCAGTCCGAACTGACATCGGCGATTCGGGGCACGGTCGTTACATCGTTGGGTGCGACACTTTTCGCGCTAATTGTCGGTGGTGGCGCGGCCATTGCATTCTGGCGACTACGGGTGCCAGGGCAGAAGCTATTGACCGGTGCCCTCCTGCTGCCGATCCTCGTGCCGCCGTTCATCTGCGCGTTGTCGATCACGCAGACGTACACGGCAGCCGGTCTTACCGACCATCTCGCCGGGCTCCACTACGAGTGGATTTTCGGCTCGGTCGGCACGACGATCGTTTTGGGCGTACAGCAAGTGCCGATCGCCTTTTTGATCATCGCAGCCGCAACTCACTCTCGCGGTAACGCTGACCTCGAACGCGCCGCCCGCGCAAGCGGCGCAAAGGCGCTCACGAGTTTTCGCACAGTCACTTTTCCGCTATTGCGTCCGGCAATTCTCGCGGCCGCAGCGCTTTGTTTCATCGCCGCTGCGAGCGACTTCGGTGTGCCGGCCGTGCTTGCTATTCCGGCGCGCTATTCGACCATCACCACCGAGATCTACCGGGCCATGGCGTTTTCCAGCAATGGCCTTTCCGATCCGATCACCCTGTCGGCGCTGCTTATCGTCGTCGCACTTGTCGTGTTGGGCGCGGCTGCCAGGTTCAACCGGGCGACCGTCATGGGGGCGCGGGCGACATCGCAGGCGGTTGTGCGCCGTCGCGGATGGCACTTTGGCGTTTCGGCCATCCTCGGCTTGTACGTTCTGCTCGTCAGCATCTTTCCGTTGTTCGGGCTGGCCAGCGTGGCGCTCACCAAGGTCTATGGAGAGAGCCCGGTGCCGTCGCACTGGTCCTTTACCAATCTGCATGCAGCCTTGACCGGCGCCACCGCGAGCGCCTTTGGCCGTAGCTTCTTCTTGGCCGTATGCGCGGCGACAGTTCTTGCCGTTGCGGCCGTTTTTGCCGGCCGGTTGGGGCTGCGTCGTGGTGGGCGAGCGGTTACCGCGGTGATCACCATTCCGTATGCGGTGCCTGGCTCTGCCGTCGCCGTCGCCATCCTGCTCACTTTCGGTAAGTGGTGGTACGGCAGTCTTCTCATCATCGCCGTCGCTTATCTCTCGCGCTTCTGGGCGCTTGCTCAGCAGCCGATCGCAGCGGCTCTGGGGCAGGTCAACCCTGAACCGGCCCGGGCAGCTCGAGCGTCCGGCGCTTCCGCTTTGCGCGCCTGGTGGGTGTCGACTTGGCCGGCGATTCGACCGTCGATTTTCGCTGGCTGGCTGCTCGTATTCTTGTCGTGTCTGCACGAGCTCACGGTGTCGGTTTTGTTGTATGTGCCGGGCAAGGAAACCATCGGCGTCGTTGTGCTGAACGCCGAACAACAGGGCGACCCGTCGGGTACGTCGGCGATCGCCCTGATCCTTACCATCGTTGTATTCCTGTGCGCCCTGCCGATTATCGCGTCGCGGCGGCTGCGTTCTGTTCTTGGATTCTCTGCTGGAGGTGCGCTGTGAAGGCGTTGCGGATCGAGAAGCTCACCGTGCGGTACGGCCCGGTCACCGCTCTCGACGGCATCGACCTGAGTATCGACGAGGGCGAGATTCTGGCCGTGTTAGGACCGTCCGGTTCGGGCAAGACCACGTTGCTGAATGCGGTCGCCGGATTCATCGATGTGGCCGGCGGCGAGATCTGGATCGACGACCTGCTCGTCGCGAGCGCAAAGCGCAGCCTGCCCATCGAGCGGCGCGGCGTCGGCGTCGTTTTTCAGAGCTACGGGTTGTGGCCGCACATGACCGCACTCGACACAGTCGCGTATCCGCTTCGCCGCCAGCGTCAACCTGCGGCGAAGGCTCGCGAACGAGCGCATGAGCTGCTGGCTCGGGTAGGTCTCACCGGCCTTGAACACCGCCGTCCGGGCTTGTTGTCCGGTGGCCAGCAGCAACGGGTTGGCCTCGCACGGGCGCTTGCCTGCCATCCGCGGGTGTTCCTCTTCGATGAGCCAACCGCGAATCTTGATAGCGGCATGCGGGCCGGTCTGCAGGAGCAAATTCGCGAGCAGCAACAGCGCACCGGCGCGGCCGCGCTCTACGTCACGCACGATCCAGCGGAGGCGTTCGTAGTCGCGGATCGGGTGGCCGCGATCCGCGATGCCCGGCTCGTGCAAGTAGCAACCGCTCGCGAGATCTACAGCAATCCGGCCGACGAATGGATCGCCCGGCTCACCGGGCAGTGCACGATCGTTCCGGCCGAGGTCCTCGGTGCCGACTCACTGCGAATCGGCGGCGAGGTCGTCAGCGGCGTCCAGCTCGGCTCGGTGACCCCCGGCGACCTGCGCGAGGCGAGAGTCGTCGTCCGTCCCGAGTGGGTGCAAACCGGCGCAGCTGGTGAGCTGCCACTCAGCGCGACCGTTTCGGCGGTGGCGTTCGCCGGTGCGTACGCCGCGTGCACGCTTCAAACAACAGGCGGCGCCGTCACGGTTCACGTTCCGGGCGCTGTCGTCCTTCAGCCGGGCGACGAGGTGTCGTGGCGGCCCACCACCGCCTCCGTGCTGCAGCGCGAGGTCGGCACGTTGGCGGCATAATCGGCAGCGAGAACCCCGCTGTCTGCTGCATAAGCCATCAACGCGAGGCGATCAGCTCGTCGTATTTGTTTTAGGTACGTGCGTTGTTCGTCAGTTGTCGAAGGGCGAGTTCGCCCGGCGTGGGAGGCGTTCTCGTGGGATTCGCTGAGCCTCTGGGCGAGGGATGGACACAGGCCGGCGAGTTGGGTCTCGCGTTCGCTTTGTCGTCGCTGATCGGCCTCGAGCGCGAGCTGCGGCAAAAGAGCGCGGGCCTGCGCACGCACACGATCGTCGGCGTGGGCGCGGCACTGATCATGTTGGTGTCGAAGTACGGCTTCACCGATGTGCTCGATTCTCGGGTGATCCTTGACCCTTCGCGTGTTGCAGCACAGATCGTCTCGGGTATCGGTTTCATCGGCGGTGGGCTCATCTTCGTGCGCCGTGACGTCGTCCGCGGGCTCACGACCGCAGCCGTCGTCTGGCTCACCGCAGGGGTCGGAATGGCCGCCGGGGCGGGGCTGCCGGTGCTTGCAGTGCTCGCCACCGCGGGCCATTTCGTCGTCGTATTCGGCTACACGCCGCTGGCAGCGCAATTGCCGCGTTCGAAGTATGCGCCGTCACAGTTGGCCATGACTTTTCGCGAGGGTTCGGGAGTGGTGCGGCTCGCACTTGCCGAGTGCACTCAGCGCGGCTTTACGGTGAGCCGATTGTCGAGTGATGTGTTGGCCGACCAATCAGTGGCGGTTGCGCCCGCCGACGGCGAAGGTTCGATGGGTCGCCAGCGCGACGATCGAGAAGAAAACGGTGACGGGCGAACACGTGCTGCGGCGGCCGAACGTACCGTCTCGGTGGTGCTCCAAATTCACGGCCGTGGTTCTGTCACCGATCTCGCCGCTGTGCTTTCTGAAATCGACGGCATGCTGACCGTCAGCGCGGGCGACGTGAACACGGCGTCCGAATAGCTGCTAATCCGACTGCGAGGTTGCAGCCTCCCGAAGGCGTCGCTCATGCCGGAAGTTCACGAAAGCGAACAGGACAACGAGCAATGCGAGACCAATTCCAGCGACTGCGACGCTGCCCATTATCGGCACCGGCTTGGCCTTGCAGGCGGGCTCGCCGCCGTAGGTGAATGTGTAGGTATGGCCCATCAGGTTCCAGGTAACCGGGTCGCCCGAGTAGGTCGGTTTCCACGTCACCGTGAATGCCGTGTTCGACGTCCCGACCCAAAACGTCGAGACGTGCTCGGGGTTATCGGCGTACCCCCCCGACGCTGTCAGCGCGTTGTTGATGCCGCCGTTGCCGTTCGAATCCGGAATCTCAGCGAACAGATTGTCAGCCGTGCTGTTGATATAACCGAGTGCGATTGTGTAGGTGCCGTCCCGGTTGTTCCAAACGCAGTCGGCTGTACCCACGAGCCGCTGGCACGTCGTCCAGTCCGTTCGTTCTTGTCGAGTCTGACGTTGCGAGGCAGTGTCACAGTTGATCGTCGCGGTCGCGGCATACGCGGTTCCCGATATTGCGGGCATTGCGATAAGCCCGCTGAACGCGAGGACGACGACGGCGATCAAGCGCGCGAGTCGGCCACCGACGCGTCGGTGCTGCGCTGCATTGTTCAAGGTCACGAGTCCCATCAGGCGTTCAGCAGAACCGGCCCGTCTGCCTTTTCGCGATAGCTGTACCGAAGCAACATCGGCCAGAACCGGCGATCCTGTTGGGCTGAAAGGGCGAACGCCACGTCGTCCAACGGCTGGACGGCGCGGCGTTCCTCGCAATGCGTCGCTCGGATGGGCATGACTGAGGGGTGGAGCCCCCGACGGGCCCCACCCCTCAGTAGCTAACTCAGTCGGTCACCACCGGGTCGGTCACCACCGGTACCAACGCGACCCGGAGCCCGACCGCAGCCCGAAACCGACGATCCATGCGATGAAGAAGATGACGGCGACGATCCACAACGCGTGGATAGCGAAGCCAAGGCCACCGAAGATCAGGGCGATCAGCAGCACGAGCAGAATGAGACCCATCTTGTCCTCCACGGACGAGGCGCCAGAGCGCCTTGGATGTTTTTTGTTGATGTGGCGAATTCGTTTAGTAGCTGACTTACTAGCTTTCAGCGGATCAGTAGGCGTCGTGCCTCTCGATCACACGGTCACGCACAGCCGGGTCCGAATTCACGTGTTCTTCGGTCACTGTGGTCCGCCGACGTGGGGCAAAAATGGTAAGTGTCACGATCAAGCCGATGCCTCCCGCGATCATCAAAATGATTCCTACGGTTGCAATCGAGATGCCGGTCAAACTCGCGTGTACGGCAAAGGTCAAAATGGCGCCAACCGCGATGAGGAGCACCGCAACGCCGATACCCATGTTTTCCTCCTGCGCCGGGCCAGCGGGGCCAACGGCTGGCCAGCTGGATGGTCCTCGCCGGGATACCCCCGATACCCACGGCGAAACTGCCCGGCCCAGCGACTACGGCCCGCTTTATCGGTGGCTTAGCGCAGGTCACCATCACCGGCCGTGTTGGCCGGTCCGCCTAACCGCCGCGGTGCAGGCCGTACTCAGCAACGATGGCGTCAGAAAACACCGGCCACGCTTGCGCAGCCCAGGCGCCGAACGTCACGCCGCTCAGGGCGACGCAGGCGAGCCCGATTGCCGGGTCGACCCAGACGAAGCTGCCCTGCTGGCCGAAATGACCGAACGTTGCGGGCGAGTTGTGGTGGCCGGTCCAGTGTGGATCCTTCCCATCACGAATCTCGAAGCCGAGTCCCCAATCGTTCGGGTTGCATCGCCCGAAGCCAGGCAAAACGCCGTCCAGGCCTGGAAAAACAACGGACGTCGCTTCGCCTAGCGTCTCGGTGTCGACGAGCGTCGGTGCGAGTAGCTCGCGAGCGAATGCGAGCAGATCACGCACTGAGCCCGAGCCTCCGGCCGCTGCGTTGTCGTCGATCGTCGACGAGCTCATACGGAGCGGTTCGAACACCGCAGTCGTCAGGTAGTCGGACAGCGATTGGCCGGTGCGCTCGACGATGAGGCCGCCGAGAAGCTTGAAGCCGCCGTTCGAATAGATGCGCCGCCGGCCGGGCGGCGCGATCACCGCGCTTCCCTCGAGGTTGAGGCCAGACGTGTGCGCGAGCAGGTGTCGAACGGTCGAACCCGCCGGACCGGCGGCGTCGTCGAGATCGACGTCGCCGACTTCGAGGAGACGCAACATGCCGTACGTCGTCACGAGTTTCGTGACTGACGCCCACGGCTGCCGGTGATCGACGTCGCCGCCGTCGGCGATCGTGTCGTGCGAATCGGTGACGCCGGCGGCTGCCATCGGCGCCGGCCACTTTGCTAGTTGATCGAATGCCGACATGAGGTTGACCCTATGCGGACGGCGACCCGCGCTGACCGGCTGCTCAGGCCACCGCGACCCGGTCGCGGCCGCCCAGCTTCGCTTCGTACACCGCCGCGTCAGCAGCAGCCATCAGCTGCGTGTAAGTCATTCCTTGCAGGTGTTCGGCGACGCCGACACTGGCGCGGACGTCGAGCCCGGGCGCGATCCGCCCCCACGAATGCGCTGCAATCGCTCGACGAATTCGTTCGGCGATACTAAGTCCGGTATTCAGTGCCGCACCGCGCACCATGATGACGAACTCGTCGCCGCCGTATCTCGCCACGACGTCCCGCTCTCTACTTTCACGACGTAAGATGTCGGCGATTGTTTGCAGCACCTCGTCGCCGATGGCGTGGGAGAACGTGTCGTTGACCCACTTGAACCGGTCGAGATCGATGAAGAGTAAGCAGGTCGGCGACGTCGCTTCCGACGTGAGTTCGTGCAGCGCGCTGTCGAGCTTGCGCCGATTACCCAAGCCGGTAAGGGGATCCTCGGTGGCCGCCTGACCTACTCGCTCGTTCTCCTCAGCGAGTTCGAGCATTTGCATGCGCACCATGACGGCTTCGAGGCGCCGCTCGCGCTCTTCCCACAACGAATTTGCAAGCAGGACGGCGGCGTGGCGGGCTAAGGCGATCCCGGTGTGGTCGCCTGCTTCGACCCGCTCGACCTCGGCTGCCTGCAAAACGATCGCGACTTGCCACTGACGGGAGAACGTCGCGTCGTCGACCCCGTAGGTGCGCTGCAGATGCTCGCGGGCTTCGATCGTCAGGCCGAGGTCAGTGCAGCTACGCGCGAGACCGAGGCGCAGGATCAGCGTGTTTTCGGCTCCGAGCGGCGCACTGTCCGTGCCGATCGCCTCTAGCAGTTTCGCCCGGCCGATTTCCGGTTCGCCAAGGCACGTCCAGGCGAATCCTTCGTAGAGGGTGCCGATGCGGCACCAGTGGGCCGCGAGCGGATCGCCGCGTTGGGCGCGGATCGCGGCGCGCAACGCCTCGCGGTAGCGGGCGGCAGCCTCGTCGTGCCGGCCGATCAGTTCGAGCCGCGCCGCCCAGCGGATTTCATTGCGAGCGACCTCGGCGTCGGCCATTCGGATCAAGAAGACGTCGCCTACTGCCCGGATCATCTCGCTGCCGCGTCGCAATTGCGCCGATGCCAACTCGAACATCTCCGCTGAACTTGCGGCGTTCGCGACGGTGAGAAAGGCCGCGGCACCGCCCCGGCTCGTTTCACGTACATGCGACAACCCCGCGAGGCCTTCGGTCAGCTCGTCGAGAGCCGTCTCGAACTCGTTGCGGGCGAACCGGGTAGTGACCATCTGCCCGAGGATCTGCAACCGTGCGGCAGGATCGCCGTCCATCAGGTAATGCGCCATGAGGTCTTGGGCGACCGTGACGGATTCGTCGTATCGGCCGTTTGATGCGTACGCGCTGACCAAGATGTCGCGGCAGCGCCAGGCGGTCTGTTCATCACCGAAGGCACGGGCCAACGCCTCGTTGCTGCAGATCATGGCGATCGCCTCGTCGCCCGGACGGTTGGCGAGCGCGTCGAAGGAGGCGAACGCGAGCCAGTGCGCGGGGCCGAACTCGCTCCGCCGCGCGACTGCGGCCCGGCTGCCCCGAGGGACGTCCGTCCGTACCGTCATCTGTGCGCCGAACTCCATCTCGAGAGCCTGACGAAGCGTTGTCGCGTCGTCTCGATCAGCGGGGGTACGTGCCGCTGCGCACGCACCATCGCGGCGGGACTCCGACGAGTTCCGTTAACACCACATCGGCATGAATTTGCGAGAACTAATAGCCCGGAATCCGAGGACCGCCGGCCGAGCAGCCGATGTGGCGTCGGCCGGTCGTCGGTCCGACATGGTTCGGTCGTCGGTCGGACGTCGAGGTGCCGCGCCGGCCTGCGAGGGGCCGCGCAGATCCGGTTCGACCGAGCGAATGACATCGATGTTGTTTGGGTCGTACGATGGTGCCAGCGTCGGAGCTTCAGCTCGTGGTTTCTGGTTTCCGTGTTCCCGGCGCACGCGGGTCGATCGGGAGGAACGCGCTATGGAGGCTGCCAACGCACTGGGCGGTGCCAAGGCGTCGGGTGAGCCGGCGCACGGTCAGCATCCGGGCAGCGTGCTCGGCGAGCGCGATTTGAAGATCCTTGAATTTGAGCGCCAGTGGTGGAAGTACGCGGGTGCCAAAGAGCAGGCCATGCGCGAAAAGTTCGATATGTCCGCGACCCGGTATTACCAGGCCCTAAACGCGTTGATCGATCGCCCGGAAGCGCTCGAGGCCGATCCGATGCTGGTGAAGCGGCTCCGGCGGCTCCGGGCCAGTCGGCAGCGGGCACGCTCGGCGCGGCGACTCGGGATCGAAGCCTGAATTTCGCGCCTTCGTCGGCGATGATCGAGCTATGACCCAACCCCAGGCGCCTGAGCCGTCACGGTCAGGCGGCGTGCATCGCCGCACGAATGGTCGAGGGCGGCTCCCGGTGCTGCTTCTTTCGCTGCTTGGCATCGCGGTGGCGGCGGTGGTGGTGGTCGTCGTGCTGCGTGATCGTGGCGAACCCGCACACACCACCGTGAGCCCGAAAGCCACGCACACGACGGCGGCCGGCGCTAGCGCATCGACCACGCCGACACCGAGCCCAGTCGCCTCGCCTTCGACGCCGATAACAAGTGGCAACCCGGGGCCGGCCAGCGCAACTTCTAGTCCGACCGCACGTACTGCGAGCGCGACTGCAAATCCGAGCCCAACTGCGACCCAGGCGTCGCCGAGCACGGCCCCCGCAGCTCCGGCGGTCGACGTCCTCAACGACTCGACTGTGAGCGGCATGGCCGCCCGGGCTGCCAGCCGGCTGCGCGGCGGCGGGTGGCAGGTCGCGACCGTTGGCAACTACGAGGGCACCAACGTGCCGGCGACCACGATCTTCTATCCGGGCGGCGCGAGGGCTGCCGCGCAGCGGTTGGCGGCGAAATACGGCGTCACCCGGGTGCTCGCCGCCGCAGGTTCTAGCGACTCCGGGCTCTCGACGTCGGATCTCACGCTCGTGCTTGCGCGCGACTGGAAGGACGCCGGGTAAGGGTCGGGGTAAGGTCCGCCACATGTCCGAACCGGTCGCGACGACGGCGGCGGGTGCTGAAGGCCTCCGCGCCCTCCTCGCTGCCCCCGAGCATGCGCTCGTCGGCCTCGACTTCGACGGCACGCTTGCGCCGATCGTCGACGACCCGGCCCGCGCCGCGCCGGCATCCGGAGCCCGCGAGGCAATCGCCAAGCTCGTCACCCGCGTAGGGCACGTTGTCATTGTCACCGGCCGCCCCGCCGCGACCGCCGCTGAGATGCTCGGCCTCGGCCGTGGCGCGCCGTCCGTCGAGGTACTCGGCCACTACGGCCTTGAACGCTGGACGTCGTCCAGCGGCACGATACGTCGCCAGGACGTCGAAGAAGGCGACGTCGCCGGTGCTCGTAGCGAGCTGCCCGGACTGCTGTCGAGGGCGGGCGCTCCGGCGGGTACGGCGATCGAGGACAAAGGTGAGTCGGTAGCCGTGCACGTGCGCCGCACCGCCGACCCGGTGGGCGCGCTCGAGCTGTTGTGCGCGCCGCTCGCTGCCCTCGCGACCGACCACGGGCTGCGGCTCGAGCCCGGCCGGATGGTGCTTGAACTGCGGCCCATCGGCATTGACAAGGGCCTGGCGATTGAGAGGCTGGCCGCCGAACTCGAGGCAACCGTTGTCTGTTATGCCGGCGACGATCTGGGAGACCTCGCGGCCTTCGACGCCGTCGACCGATTGCGCGCACAGGGAGTGGCCGGCTTCACGATGTGCGTCGGTTCCCCCGTCGGGCCGGACGCCGTCCCCGCGCTTGCTGCCCGCGCCGATTTCGTGGTCGAGTCGCCGGTTGCCCTCGTGGAGTCGCTGAACTGGCTCTCGGCGTCGCTGGCGAGTGAGTGAAAGTCGCGCAACGCCACTTCACACATCGATCGCAAACGTCAGACAGCCTATTAGTGCCGTGAGGTTTGTTTTCAGTGTCTGACGTCGTCGTATGACCGGCGCAAAACCTCGGCTGTTCACCTGCGGCCTCGGTTTTCCAACGCCGAACGGGTCAGCCGGGGAAACCTCGGCTCCTAACATGCGGCCTCGGTTTTCCCACACCAAAGGACGGTGTGGGAAAACCTCGGCCGGGAGCGTCCCTGCCCGACACGCTCCCGCCCGCGGCTCCCCTCCGATGCGATGACCTTAGTAAGGATCGGTGGTCGGCGTCCCTCCGCGAATTGGATGAACTCCACTGACCGTTCGGCCGATAGCGATCGAGCCGGAGTCGGCGCGCACCCTCATGGCGCTGGCCGTCGTCCGGTATCGAACTCGGCTGCGAGCCGCGCGAGGGGCCCGGTACGCTTGGTGGCACAACTTCATACCGCTCATCAAGAGGGGCAGAGGGACCGGCCCGACGAAGCCCCGGCAACCTTCCCGACCGTTCGCAAGGTTTTGCGTGATCCGCGCGCCGCTGCGAGGCCGTGTCGAGAC
>JBOGEK010000444.1:0-2640 GCA_050743645.1 Acidothermaceae bacterium | reverse complement strand
ATCCCGAAGTCGGCAGCACCCACCAAGCTGTCGGTCACCACGTTGGTGCAGGGCACCGGTCCGGCCGTCGTGAAGGGACAAGAACTCGTGGTGCAATACGTCGGCCAGATCTGGGCCTCAGGCAAGGAATTCGACTCCTCCTGGAGCCGCCAGCTGCCAACGGCCTTTCCGGTCGGTGAGGGGCAGTTGATTTCGGCTTGGGACACCGGTCTGGTCGGTGTGAAGGTCGGCACCAGGGTCATGATCGTGGCGCCGCCCGGCGACGCGTATGGTTCCGCAGGGCAGCCGAGCGCCGGCATTAGCGGCACCGACACCCTGGTGTTCGTCGTCGATATTTTGGGCGCCTACAACAGCTGACGTCCGCTCGAAAGGATTCCTTATGACCGACCGCGAAAAGCCCGAAGTCGACTTTCCGGACGGCGAAGCGCCGGCTGAGCTGGTGATCGTCGACGAGATCGTCGGTGACGGCGCCGAGGCGAGCGCCGGACACACCGTGGTCGCGCATTATGTCGGAGTGGCGTTCTCGACGGGCGAAGAGTTTGACAGCTCGTGGAACCGCGGCGACCCGCTGGCGTTCCCGCTCGGCGCCGGCCGGGTGATCAAGGGCTGGGACCAAGGACTCGCCGGCATGAAGGTCGGCGGACGCCGCCGCTTGATCATCCCCCCATACCTGGGCTACGGCGACCGGGGCGCGGGGGCCGCGATCGCGCCGGGCGAGACGCTGATCTTCGTCGTCGATCTCATCGACGTGAAGTAACCGTCGACGTTAGGTACGCACGGTAAGCAAGGACGCCGCGTGGCGGCCGGCTGCGCCGGCCGCCACGAAATAGGCCAGATCCTCATCGAGGCCGCGGCCCATGGTCGACAGCGTCACTGGGCTGTCGCGCAGGGCGTCGACAAGTCCGGCCGTGTCGACACGCACGATGCGATGACGCGAACCCAGTTCGGCCAAATCGGCCTCGACCGCTGACGCAAGCGGTTCGTCGAGGATCGGCACCACGATGTCGGCGGCGGCCAGCGCCACCCGGCCGTACGCGGTGCGGCTGTGGTGGCTGATGCCCTGATGCCTGGTGCGCGGATCTGCCTCGCTAATGCGCAGTGACGCCACCGGCTGGCCACCGAGTGTGGCGACCGCGTTGACTGCCTCACCGGCCGCAACCCCTGAATACCCCCAGCGGGTTCCGGTGCCGAGGTTGCCCGGCCCTTGAGCGACGACGGCGATATCGGCGTTCAGTACGAGATGGGCGGCGAGCAGCCCGGTGTGTAGCGTGACCGCCTCGACGTCGCCGCCGAACGATTGGCCGACGGTCACCGCGGCGTGTAACCAGCCGGCGTCCCGTAGGCCCGCCACGGTGCGCGAGAGCCAGATCGGCAGCGCCCCGCCGTCCGACATGACGTAGACGATCCGAGCGTCGGGGCGAGACAACCGCAACCCGGCGAGCACCGCGGGGAGTGCCGAATGCAGGTCGGCGACGACCACCGGCATGCCGTCGACCGTGTCGGCATCCCGCAGCGCCGCGTGGTGTGGCGATTCCTGGGCGTCGACGCCGTGCACGCTGACTTGCTGCGGCGCGTATCGCGCCTTCACCAAGAACCCAGGGTCGGGGGAGTCGGGCGGTAACCGGTCCGGCAGTGCCACGACCATGGCGTAGCCGCCGGTGCCGAGTTCGAGATCAAGTGCGGTCGTATTGAGCAACGCCGCGTCGCCGATCTCGGGCTCGCCGACCAGCAACGGGTAGGCGAGCGCCGCAACCTCGACGCCATCAACCTCGACCGCAATCTCAACGGCACCCGGCCATGCGCGCCCGATCGAACGCACTACTCCGCGCCGCCAGCTGATCACGGACGCCGACGTTACTCGACTCGACATCGCGCGACGTGCCGAGCAGTGTCCGCCGCTCAAATGCGTTAGCGTCCAGGTTCATGTCCGCCCGCAAGACCGAACGCCTGTTGAACCTGGTGATCTGCCTCCTGGCAACCAGGCGTTACCTGTCGGCGGAGCAGATCCGGCGCAGCGTCGCCGGCTACGAAGACCTGGGCGACGAAGCGTTCAAGCGCAAGTTCGAGCGCGACAAGGAAGACCTGCGCGACCTCGGCATTCCGCTTGAGACGGGCAGCGACTCATCGTTCGACGACGAGCCTGGATACCGGATTCGTCGCGACGACTACGGCCTCCCTGAGATCACTTTCTCACCCGCCGAGCTCGCGGTTCTCGGAGTCGCCGCCCGCACCTGGCAGCAGGCGAGCCTGAGCGGCGCGGCGTCCGAGGCGTTGCTCAAACTGCAGGCGGCGGGCATTGACATTGACGACGCCGTGCCGGTGGCAATCGAAACCCGCGTCGCGACAAGCGAACCCGCTTTCGACACGCTGCGGGTGGCCGCGACTGACCGCCGTCCGGTTCGATTCGACTACCGCACGCCGGACGCTACCCGCCACGTCGAGCCGTGGGGGCTGGTGTCGTGGCACGGCCGGTGGTACCTCGTCGGCCACGATCGGGACCGCCGGGCAGAACGGGTATTTCGGGTAAGCCGAATCGTCGGCGTCGCCGAACTCGACGGCCCGGCGGGCAGCGTGCAGGTGCCCGACGGTGTCGACGTGCGTGCGATCGTCCTCCGCATGGTCGAGGACAACGCCGCGCGC
>JBOGEK010000443.1:0-14475 GCA_050743645.1 Acidothermaceae bacterium | reverse complement strand
TGGCGCTGGCGTAGCGCAATGGCCGGGTAACGAGACGGCCATGATCGCCTCACCTGCGGCGATGGTTGTTCGGGCAAGTGGCCGATCCCGCGATCATGGGTGATCATGTGAGGGTAGGAAGCTCCCGATAGCCGAGCCAGAAAGGGAGACACCGTGGCCGACACTCTCAAGAAGGGCAGCCGGGTTACCGGCGGCGAGCGCGACCGGCTTGCCGCAGACCTCCGCAGGAAGTACGACAGTGGCGCAAGTATTCGCACCCTGGCCGATTCGACGGGCCGGTCCTACGGGTTCGTGCACCGCATCCTGACCGAGTCCGGCGCGACCCTTCGGGGCCGCGGCGGAGCAACCCGGGGCAAGGCGAAGCAGCACACGGCTATCTGACGCGGCACTAGCCGCTGACGGTACGAGAACTGACGGCACTGCACTGACGGCACCGGGGTCTAGGGTCGCCTACATGCGAGGCGATCCCAGACTCTGGTGTTCCCACCGTTGCGGGCCTGCCCAGTGTTGCCGCCGGGTGCGGTGTTGCGCGGCGTGAAAGCGGCGATGGCCGAAGTGCGGCTTCCGATGTCGACCGCCGCGTGGTCGGCGCTGGCCCGAAGCTGCAGAGAACTCAGCGGTGCTGTGCGCGTGCTCGTCGTCCGATTCGAGCCTGCCGGTCCGAGTGAGGTAACAAGGCCCTCGACGTCGTCGTCCCCGCCGCCGGACGTCGAGTCGAGCCTGGATGCCCTGGCGCGGCTTGATCTCGTATCCGTCGCCGTCGTCGACGCGGAGCTCGGCGGCCCCGCGCTGGCGATCGCGCTCGCTTGTGACCTGCGGGTGTGGAGCGTTGACGGTGGCGTACGCGCCTCCGCCGAGGCCATGGGTTGCCTCGGTCGGCTTGCCGATCTCGTCGGTTACTCGCGGGCGGTCGAGCTGTGCCTGACTGGTCGGCAACTGCACGCAGCCGAAGCCGTGTCACTGGGGCTCGCCACCGTCGCCGTCGCCCCCGAGCAGGTCGACGCTGCGATCGACGATCTCGTGTGTGCCGTCATCGCGACGCCACGTCACGAGGCAATCGAGCTGAAGGCCACGCTGTCGTCGTCCGATCTCGATAGCGCGGCGCGGGCGCGACGAGTTCGAGCGGAGTTGGCGGCCGCTGCGAGGCTGGCAGGCGAACATGAGTAACGAGCGGGAACGTCCGGTCGCTTGGCGGCGTTGTCGCCCACGGTATCGACACGAACGAAAGCGAGACGGCACCGCATGAGCATGGGTCCAGGCATGGGCAACTGGCACGCCATGCGCTCGTTTACCCAAGATCGTTCGGTGGCCAAGCAGAAGCTTGCTCCCGGCACCATCAAGCGGATCGCCAGATTCGCGAAGCCTTACCGTGCCTTCATCACGATCTTGTTGGTGCTGCTGGCAATCGACGCTGCTCTCGGCACAGTGACCCCGCTGCTCGTCCGCGAGATCCTGAACAAAGGCATCGGCACCGCCGGGCACCAACGGCCGCACCTCGTCATCGGCTTGGCGCTCGTGATGGCGCTCATCGCGGTCTTCGACTCCGGGCTTGCGCTGGTCGAGCGCTACTTCTCCTCGCGCATCGGCGAAGGCCTCATCTTCGACATGCGGGCCAAGGTGTTCGCGCACATCCAGCGCATGCCGATCGCGTTCTTCACCCGCACCCAGACCGGCGCGCTGATCAGCCGGCTCAACAACGACGTGCTCGGCGCGCAGCAGGCCTTCACCAGCACGTTGTCGAGTGTCGTGAGCAATCTGCTGGGTGTCACGTTCACGCTCGCCGTCATGTTCAAGCTCTCGTGGCAAATCACCTTGGTCTCGCTGGCACTGCTGCCGCTCTTCGTGCTGCCCGCCCGCTGGTTCGGCCGCAAGTTGCAGTCGATCACCCGTGAGAGCTACAACCTCAACGCGGCAATGAACAACACGATGAATGAGCGGTTCAACGTCTCGGGTGCGCTGCTCGTGAAGCTGTTCGGCCGGCCGCACGAAGAAGACGACGCGTTCCGGTCGAAGGCGGGCCGAGTGCGCGATATCGGCGTCACGCAGGCGATGTACGGCGGAGTGTTCTTCGTCTCGCTGATGCTCGTAGCCACCCTCGGCGCCGCGCTCGTCTACGGCTGGGGCGGCTGGATGGCGGCAACGGGCCGGCTCGACGTCGGAACCGTCGTCGCCCTAGGCGCCTACCTCACCCGGCTGTACGGACCGCTGACCGCGCTGTCGAACGTCAACGTCTCGATCATGACAGCGCTTGTCTCGTTCGAGCGAGTCTTCGAAGTGCTCGACCTCCCCCCGATGATCGCCGACGCGCCCCAGACCGTGAGCTTGCCGCAGGGCGCCAATACGGTCGAGTTCGATCACGTCGCATTCCGGTATCCAGCCGCGTCGGAAGTGTCGCTGGCCTCGCTTGAATCGGTTGCGGTGCTGAACAGTGCGCCGAGCACAGAGGTGCTGCACGACGTCTCGTTCGAGGCGGGCGCGGGCCAGCTCGTAGCGCTTGTCGGCCCGTCAGGGGCCGGTAAGACGACGATCGCCTCGCTCACCTCCAGGCTCTACGACGTCACCGGCGGAACCGTGCGCATCGGCGGGATCGATGTGAAAGACACGAGCCTCGACTCGCTGCACGACGCGATCGGCGTCGTCACCCAGGACAGCCACATGTTCCACGACACGATCCGCGCCAACCTCGTGTACGCGAAGCCGAACGCCAGTGAGGCCGAACTGATCGAGGCCTGCAAGGCCGCCCAGATCTGGGATCTCGTCTCGTCGCTCAACGACGGGCTCGACACGTTGGTAGGGGAGCGCGGTTATCGGCTGTCGGGTGGTGAGAAGCAACGGCTGGCGATTGCCCGGCTGTTGTTGAAGGCGCCGAGCATCGTCGTACTCGATGAGGCCACCGCGCACCTCGACTCCGAATCCGAAGCCGCCGTGCAGCGGGCGTTGAAAACTGCGTTAGCCGGCCGCACGTCACTGGTGATCGCGCACCGGCTGTCGACGATTCGTGAGGCCGATCAAATCCTCGTTGTCGACGACGGTCGTATCGTCGAGCGCGGGCGCCACGAAGAACTGTTGGGGGCGGGCGGTTTGTACGCCGAGCTTTACCACACCCAGTTCGCCAAGTCTCCGCAGCTACAAGCCGACGCAGACATCGCCGACCTCGCCTTCTGAGATCGCTCCCTGCTCGCGGGGAAAGGATTTGACCCGCGGTCGGTCGCGCATCGAACCGGCAGCCATCGGGTAGAAGGCCCGCATGACGACGATGCCGGACGACGTCGATCCCTTCATCGGTGAGCGCATCATCGCGATCCGCAACCGGTTCGGGGTCGACGGCCTGCGCCAAGCCGCGCACATGATTTCGCTCGAAATGGCGATCTTCGCCGAATCGGCGTTCAGCGACGACACCGACGTGGCGGCGCGCGAGACTTAATGTCGGTGCTGCCGCGCCGCCTGGGTCGACGACGTGGGGCTGCGGCGAGATTCAGACTCGCTAACCGCGCGCTGCAAGCGAGGCTAGCGCGGCCTCGCGGCGACGGCGCTCGAGTCGCCGGTCGGCGATCAGGGCGCGTCGGCGTGCGCGGGCACGGCGTTGCTCGACCCGAACGGTCGTCGGACTCATCAGTTACCTCCCGCGATTGCCCTCCGTCGTATGAGACGTCGCCATCAGCCGATGCGTTGCTCGTGTCGCGCAATCGTTACCTGGCCGCAAAGCAACTGCCACGCGCCGACCCCGCTCGTCGGCCACCGCGACCGTTGGCCGGCCGCCTCTGCCACGCGCCGTTCGCCGTCCGTTATTGCGAGCGACGGCGCACTGTCGACTCGACCAGATCGAGCACCGCGTCGAGATCGTCGTCGGGCACGCCCATAGCTCGATGCAGCACGAGTCCGTCGAGGACGAGTTCGAGAAAGGCCGCGACCGTTTCGACGGGGACGTCGGTGCGTAACGTTCCGCGTTCGACACCTCGGGTCAGGCGTTCCCGCGCTGCATTGCCGATGGTTTTCGACCGCGCCGCCCAGCGCTCACGGAAGTCGGCGTCGGTGCGCAGCCGCCGGGAAAGTTCAAGTTGGACACCCAGCCACCCGGCGTCCCGGTGCTTGAGATCGCGCATGAGTTGCACGAGACCGTGCTCGGCAACGACCGTCGCCATTTCGGCGGCGTCGTCTTCGGCGACGGCGAAGAACAGCGACTCCTTGTCGCGGAAGTGGTGGAAAATCGCGCCTCGCGACAACCCGATCTCAGATTCGAGCCGGCGAACTGTGGCGCCTTCGTAGCCGTCGCGAGCGAAGCAGCGCCGCGCACCGTCGAGGATCGTGCGACGGCGCGCCTGCAGATTGTCAGCCGTCAGCCGGGGCACCTGCCGAGACTATCGAGACCGGACCGGTTTGGTACGCGACCGGTGGTGCGCCGGGCCACCTTTGTCGCCGCAGAGGTTGCTGGCCGTGTTGACCACCCCAACGTGGCTATAGGCCTGCGGAATATTGCCGATCTGGCGGCCTTGACGGACGTCGTATTCCTCACTCAGCAGTCCGAGATCGTTGCGCAGGTCGAGAACTCGCTCGTACGTCTCTTTTGCTTCGTCGAACCGACCGGCCAGGCAGAGCGCATCGGCCAGCCAGAACGTGCACACGACGAAAGTCGCCTCTTCACCGCGCATACCATCGGGCCCTGTCGTCTCGTCGGTGATGTAGCGGCGCACGAACCCGTCGGTCTGGAGATGGCGCTGGATCGCATCGATCGTGCCGATCACTCGCGGATCGTCGCCTGGCAAGAAGCCGACCGACGAGATGAGCAACAGCGAAGCGTCGAGTTCACGGGAGCCGTATGCCTGTACGAAACTGTTCAAGTCGGAGTCGAATCCATGCTCGAGAACGTCAGCGTGAATCTCATCGCGCAAGGACTTCCAGCGGTCGAGCGGGCCGTCGAGTTTCCACTCTTCAACCGCCCGGATCGCGCGATCAACCGCGACCCACGTCATGACCTTCGAGTGCGTGAAATGACGGCGGTCGCCACGCATTTCCCACAGTCCGTTGTCGGGATCGTGCCAGTGTTGCTCGACGTAGTCCATGATCAGTCGCTGCACGGTCCAAGCGTCGTCCTCGACGGCGAGACCTGCCGATCGCCCAACTTCGAATGAATCCATTACTTCGCCGTAGACGTCGAGTTGAAGCTGCTCACTCGCGGCGTTGCCGATGCGTACTGGGCGGGAATTCTCATAGCCGGCCAGCCATGACAGTTCGTATTCGAGCAGGCGTCGCGTGCCGTCGATGCCGTACATGATCTGCATGTCGGTCGGATTCCCCGCGACAGCGCGGACCAGCCATTTGCGCCACGCTTTCGCCTCGTCGTTATAGCCGCCGCCAACCATCGCGTGCAAGGTCATCGTGGCGTCGCGCAGCCAGCAATAGCGGTAGTCCCAGTTACGGCTGCCACCGAGTTGTTCGGGCAGCGAAGTCGTGGCGGCGGCGACGATGCCGCCGGTCGGCGCGTACGTCAAGGCTTTCAACGTGATCAGCGAACGCACCACGGCATCGCGGTATTCGGCGTCAACTTTCGTCGTTTCCGAACTTGCTCGAGAGACCCAGTGCTGCCAATACTTCTCGGTGTCGTGCAACGCCTTCAGCGGATCGATCCCGCGAGGCTCGGATTCGTGCGACGGGCACCACGTCAGCGCGAACCCGACGCGCTCGCCTTCGTGAACGGTGAAGTCGGCGACCGTCGACATGTCTTCGCCACGCACCTCGACTGGAGTGCGCAGCCAGAGCGAATCGGGGCCGGCAGTGGCGCACAAGTCGCCGTTCGCGCGGGTCACCCAGGGCACGATGTGCCCGTAGTCGAATCGCATGCGCAGGGTCGAGCGCATGTCGACGCTTCCCGAAACTCCCTCGACGATTCTGACCAGATCGGGCAGGTCGTCGCGCGGTGGCATCAAGTCGATCACTTTCACCGTGCCGCTGGACGTCGTCCAAACATGTTCGAGAATCAGCGAATCGCCGTGGTACTGCCGCGAGGTGGCATCACCGCCTGAACTCGGCGCGATGGTCCAATGCCCGTTTTCGTCGTCGCCGACGAGCGCGGCGAAGCAAGCCGCCGAGTCGAACCGCGGAAGGCAGAGCCAGTCGACGCTGCCGCCTCGGCTCACCAGCGCGGCGGTGTGGAGGTCGCCGATCAGTCCGTAGTCTTCGATCGGTCTCGACACTTCGTGCTCCTTCGGATGAGTTGCTCTTCAAGCATGATCGCGCAACGACATGTCGAAACGTGGTCGACACTGACGCCAGCCACCGCGCATGCGCGCCAGAGGCGGCAACTACTCTTAAGAACAGGACCGGTGGACGCCGGTGAGTGGCCAAGCTATGTGCTGGTCTGATTTCCGAGTTCGAAGGACCGCCTGCTTTGCGCTACCGACCGGCCGCGTCGACCCAGGCATTGGGCCGTGAGACTGTGACGCGGCGACGTACCAGCACAGGTCGTGCGGCCGCACTGCTCGGCGCGGCCGTCGCGTTGGCTGGGCTGGCCGGGCTCCTATCGGGCTGCAAGCAGACAGCGAGCCTTTCGATGCAAGAAGTCGTGGTCGTATTCAAGCCGGGCGCCACGGCGGCCGACCACGCGCGTGTCTACGCCGAGTGCCAGACCTTTCCCGGGGTGAGTCCAGAGCCGCTCGTCACCAACAGCAAGTACGCGGCGACCTTGCAGAACAACGTGCGGTACCGCGTCGACCACGCGACGAACTACCAGCTGGCGCAGCTGTACGCCTGCCTCGGCAAGGACCCCAGCGTGATCGGCTACAAGCCGCCGGTCGACCCAGGGCAGTGAGCCGAGGGTCAACTCGCCGGGTAGGGCGGCGGTGTTGGGTCACCGCGACCCGAGCCAGGCCCTCGCGGACCGCGAGGGCCGCGCGGGCCGTAGCCGCCTGACCCGAACTCCGGAATTCGGGGCACCATGCCGATCGGCGATGCCACCTCTTCGAGCGACCGACGTTCAGCCGCTACGCCGAGGAAGATTTCGACGACGCCACCCACGACCATGACCGCGGCGCCGATCAGGTAGGCCACGAAAAGCTTGAAGTGGTCGTTGCCGTTACCGATCAAGTGTGCGTAGATGTGCGGGCCGAGAAAGCCGAAACACTGTGCGATGGCGAAAAAGATCGCGATCGCCTGCGCTCGGATTTCGAGTGGGAAGATTTCGCTCACGGTCAGATAGGCAGCGCTGGCGCCGGCCGAGGCGAAGAAGAAGATGACTGCCCACCAGATCGTCTGGGTGAGTGCACTCAGGTGTCCCTCGCGGAAGAGTTCGGCACTGACGGCTAGCAAGATGCCCGACAAGATGTAGGTGCCGGAGATCATCGTTCGGCGACCCCAGGTATCGAAGAGGCGGCCGATCGTCAGCGGGCCGATCAAGTTGCCTGCGGCAAAAGCCAGCAGATACCACGGTGCCGACTTCGGATTGACGCCGTAAATCTTCGTCAGTACCAGCGTGTAGGTGAAGAAGATGGCGTTGTACAAGAACGACTGGGTGATCATCAGGGTCGCGCCGAGCGTCGACCGCGACGGATATCGCCGGAACAGCAGGACCACGAGGTTGAAGGGGTTGAACGGCTCTGACGGTTTGACTTCGATCGCCTTGCTGTCGTCGAGCGGCTCGAGCTGGCCGGATTCGCCACTCCACCGTTCGATGCGATCCATCTGTTCTTCAGCTTCGCGTTCACGCCCGTGCATGACGAGCCAGCGCGGACTCTCGGGCAGGTTCTTGCGGACGAAGATAATGATCAGGGCAAGTACCGGCCCAATGAGAAAGGCGATCCGCCAGCCCCATGCGTCGGCGACATGGTTCAGCAGCACCAGCGAGCCGAGCGTGCCGAGGATCGAGCCGGCCCAGTAGGTGCCGTTGACCGCGATATCGACGCGACCTCGGTAGTGCGCCGGGATGAGTTCGTCGATAGCCGAGTTGATGGCGGCGTATTCACCACCGATGCCGGCACCCGCGATGACGCGGGTGAAATAAAGCCAAGCACTACCGCCGGCGCTTCCGCTCCACGCCGTCGCGGTCAACGCGCTACCGATCAGGTACACGCCGAGCGTGATGGTGAACAGGTTCCGGCGTCCGAGTTTGTCGGAGAAGTAGCCGAAGACGATCGCGCCGATTACCTCGCCGATCAGGTACCAGCTGGCGATGTCGCCGACGGCGCCGGACGACATGTGCAACGTCGTGGTTTTGGTGAGGTCGGAGCCGACCGCAGCAGCGATGGTGATCTCGAGACCATCGAGTACCCACGCGACGCCGAGTGCGATGACGAGCCGGGTGTGGAATTTCGACCAGGTGAGGCGGTCAAGCCTCGCGGGAATCAGGCTGCGTATGCTGCCCGCGGCGGTTGATGGTGCGTGCGTTGTGGCCATGCCGACCTCACCTCGCTGTGAATCCGACTGGCGAGGGGATACCCCATGATCAACCGATTCTCACCACCAAAACCTCGGCTCTCTCGCCGACCCGTCAGCTTTCGGTCTCGGTCGCCGAGAAAGCCAAATGGCGGCGCGACGAAGGCGGCTAGCTACTCGCCTCCGCGCGAGGGGCTGCCGATCGCGATCATGCGTTCGAGCGAAACCCTGGCGCGGGCGGCCGTGAACGGATCGACGTCGATCTCGAAGATGTCGTCGCGTAAGGTGCGCAACAACTTTGCGGGCGTAATCATCTTCATGAACGGGCAGACGGCACGATCGGAGATCGGCACGAATTCGGTGTCGGTTGCCAACTGCTTGAGCTGGTGCAAGATGCCTGTCTCGGTCGCGACCAGAACTCGCTTAGCAGTCGTCGATTTCGCGTACTCGACCATGCCGCCGGTCGACAGCACCTTTGCTCGTTGTGCCGGAATATCGCCAGTGGTGGTGAGATACAAAGCGGTCGTGGTGCAGCCACATTCGGGGTGCACCAGCAGATCGGCGTCGGGGTTGGCGTCGAGCGTTTCGCGAAGCGCGGACGGCGAGATCTCGGCGTGCACGTGACATTCTCCGGCCCAGATGTCGAGGTCACGCCCGGTCACGCGTTGCACATGCGCGCCCAAAAACTGATCGGGCAGGAAGAAAATCTCTTTACCCTCAGGGATCGATCGAACGACGTCGGCCGCGTTGGACGACGTGCAGCACACGTCGACCTCTGCCTTTACTGCTGCAGACGTGTTGACATACGCCACCACGACGCCGTCTGGGTGGCTGTTCTTCCAGGCCACGACATCAGAAACGTCGATGCTGGCTGCGAGCGAGCATCCGGCGTCGAGGTCGGGGATCAAGACTTTCTTCGACGGCGCAAGGATTTTCGCGGACTCGGCCATGAAGTGGACGCCGCAGAACACGATGACGTCGGCATCGCTTTGGGCGGCAATTCGCGACAACGCCAGCGAGTCACCGACATGGTGGGCGACATCTTGGATCTCGGGCACCTGATAGTTGTGCGCCAAGATCACCGCGTTACGCGTCTCGGCGAGAGCCCGAACCTCCTCGGCCCAGTCGGCCGGCAGGTGCGGCTCGGCGGCTAGCGGTGGCAGCGACTCAGTCATCTTTTGATTGTCCCGCACATCAGCGGGCACCGGCGGGGCGGGCGGTGTCGAAGCAATCGCACGCAGTTGGCTGCCCGGCGAACGAAGGCCGCATGCCTGCTAGCGGCGCACCAGAGAATCAGCCTGGATCGTGGTTCGGCCCGCGCTCTTGATCGGACGCGTCGGCGTCGTCCGGCTTGGATTCGATCTGCGTTCGGCTCGTCACGATGAATTCTGGCTGCTCGGGGTCGGCAACCGGTCCGGCGTTCGCCATCACCACCGCGAGCCAGGGCAGCACGATGGCCGCCGCGATGAACACCAGCCGCAGCCAACCGTCGACGACGAAGATGGCGAGCACAAGACAGACGGTGCGGATCCCCATGGAGATGAGGTATCGGCGGGTACGGCCCTGCATCACTTCGGAGTGCGCGCGCTGCGCGGAGGTGACGAGATGGACCTGCTCGTCGTCCTTCGTGCTGCGGTTTGCCACGCTTCTACGGTACGCGGAGGTTGAAGCATCGCGATCGCCGAGGCGACCGATCAAGATCGGGCTAGACAGTTGGGCAGATCAACACGAGTCGCCGACGGGCGGCCAGAAGGAGCGACAGATGAGCGACCGCACCTACCGGGTGACCGAGATCGTCGGCACGTCAGGCGAAAGCGTGCAGCACGCCGTGCGCAACGGCGTGCATCGCGCCGCAGAGACGCTGCGGCACGTCGACTGGTTCGAGGTGACACAGATCCGTGGACACATCGTCGACGGCGACGTCGAGCACTTCCAGGTGACGATGAAGATCGGATTCCGGCTCGAAGACGTCTAGAGACGCGGCGGTGTGATTGTCGGACGTCGACCGTCGGTGTCAAAACAGCTACGACGCTTGGGACACCGTGCTCATGTTGAAGTCGGGTACCCGCATGGCCGGCATCGCCGTCCGGGTGAAGTAGTCGCACCATTCGCGTGGCAGGCAACGCACGGTCTCGCCGACTTCGCTGGCCCGCGCCAAGACGTCGACCGGGCTTTCGTTGAACCTGAAGTTGTTGACCGCGCCGACGACCTCGCCGTCGTCGACGAGATAGATACCGTCACGGGTCAAGCCGGTCAGCAACAGGGTCTGGGGGTCGACCAACCGGATGTACCACAGGCAGGTCAGCAGCAGGCTGCGCTTGCTACTGCGAACCATCTCGTTCATCGACGGTCCGCCGCCGGCGTGTTCGAGCACCAGGTTGTCGATTGCGGGCGTCACGGGCAACCCGGTAAGTCCTGCGGAATAACGGGTTTGCACCAGCGATGCGAGCTTGCCCGACTCGATCCACGACGTCGGCTGCAGCCCGAAGCCGTTGTCGAACACCGAACTTTCGGAGCTCGACGCATGGGCAACGACGAACGGGCTGCACGGCAAGTGCGGGTGGTTCGGGTCGCTGCGCAAGGTCAAGTCGGACGACGAAAGAGGTTCGCCGACTCGCGAACCACCCCCCGGCTTGCTGAAAACGGTGCGGCCGTCGTGTGCGTCACGGGCGCCGGCCGACCAGTAGAGGTAGATCATCAAGTCGGCGACCGCCGTAGGCGGCAGGATCGTGTCGTATCGGCCGGCGGGGAGGTCGATACGCCGCTGTGCCCAGTCGAGCCGTTGCGCGATTTCGGCGTGCATGCCTGAGAGGTCGACGTCCGTGAAGTCGCGGGTGGCGGCTCCTGACCACGCCGAGCGCGCGAAATCAGGCGACTTCCCGTTCATTTCAAGGCTTCCGGTGGGCTGGTCATGCCGCAACCTGATGCCTGTCGAACTGCCGAGAAACGTCGACGTGACTTCGTGTTCGGCGTAGCCGAAGAGCAGCCGGCCGTCTGAATCGGCCTTGGCGAGTTCTTCACCGAGTGGCCGCACGAAGCCTGCGAACACGTCGGCCGACGTCTCTGCCGCAACTTCTGCCCATGGCGCACCCGCAGGTACTGTGCGCTCAACGAGAGGCTCGGCGTCTTGGGCCGGCGTGTTCTCTCGCGCCGCGTCGGCGGCGGCGCGCACCATGTCTTCGACGTCCGCCTTGCCGAGGGCAGTGCGCGAAACCACACCGGCTGCGGTGCCCTGCGCGCCGTTAACGGTGGCGACGATCGTAAGCCGACGACCGCGGGTGACGCCGTTGGTGGTCAAG
The DNA here is from genome assembly GCA_050743645.1 of Acidothermaceae bacterium. Lineage (GTDB taxonomy): Bacteria > Actinomycetota > Actinomycetes > Acidothermales > Acidothermaceae > JBOGEK01. Next base: position 2,812 of record JBOGEK010000443.1, on the reverse strand, counting down.
GTGTTGTTCGCCCAGCGCAAGTTCGCGCTGCTCGTCTCGTCGGCGATGACGACACACCCCTCGACAGTTGCGAGGCGGTCGGCAACCGCGAGGGCTTGGTCGACGGTGTCTTGCGGGCTCATCGCGGCCATCATCGACCCGCCTCGTTCACGGTGTTCAGGATTTTTATGCCGTGGAACAGCGCCGACGGACAGCCATGGCTGACCGGGGCGGTTTGGCTCGGTTGGGCCTTGCCGCAGTTGAACGCGCCGCCGAGCACGTAGGTCTGCGGCCCACCGATGGCGTCCATCGCCGACCAGAATTCTGTGGTGCTCGCCTGGTAGGCGACGTCGCGCAACTGCCCGACCAGCCGGCCAGAACGAATCTCGAAGAATCGCTGACCGGTGAACTGGAAGTTGTAGCGCTGCATGTCGATCGACCAGCTTTTGTCGCCGACGATGTAGATCCCGCGTTCGACCCCAGCGATCAGCTCGTCGGTCGACGGGCCGCCGGCCGCTGGTTGCAATGACACGTTCGCCATTCGCTGCACAGGCACGCGCGCGGGGGAGTCGGCGAAAGCGCAACCGTTCGACCGGCCGAGGTCTTTCATCCGCGCCATCCGCCGGTCGAGTTGGTAGCCGACGAGCACGCCGTCACGCACGAGGTCCCATTGCTGGGCCGCCACGCCTTCGTCGTCGAAGCCGATGGTGGACAGCCCGTATTCGGCGGTGCGGTCGCCAGTCACGTGCATGTGCGGCGACCCGTATTTCAAGCTGCCGAGCTGATCGAAAGTGGCAAAGCTGGTGCCGGCGTAGGCGGCCTCGTAGCCGAGCGCGCGGTCGAGTTCGGTGGCGTGACCGATCGATTCGTGGATAGTGAGCCACAGGTTCGACGGGTAGATGATCAGGTCGTAGCTGCCCGGCTCGACCGATGTGGCCCGCATCTTGTCGGCGAGCAGCGTCGGCAACTCATCGAGTTCGCGTTCCCAGTCCCAGCCGGTGCCGGTGAGGAACTCCCAGCCGCGGCCCACCGGCGGCGCGATGGTGTCCATCGTCTCGAAGCGGCCCGACTCCGAATCGACGCGAACCGCCGTCAACATCGGCAGCACCCGGACGCGCTGCTGGGTGGTCACCGTGCCGGCCAGGTCGGCGTAGAACTTGTTCTCGAGCACCTGGGCGGCGCCCGCGTCGACGTGGTCGATCCCGTCGCAGGCCAGCAATCGCGCCGAGCGTTCGGCGAGCAGCGCGACCTTGTCGGCGTCGGGAACCTCGAACGGGTCGACGTCGTAGCTGGAGATCCAAGTGGCGTCGGAATGCACGGCTTCGTCGGCGAGTTCGACGGGCTCACGGTTCATCGGCTTGGTGCCGCGGGCGATGGCGACGGCTTGCTCTGCCACCCGCGCGGCCGCCTCGGGCGTCAGATCGACGCCTGCGGCAAAGCCCCACGTGCCCTCGTGCACGACGCGGACGGCGAAACCCGTGTCCTCGTCGTCGAGCCGCCCTTCGAGGCTGGCGTCGCGCAGCTTCAGATGCTGCGACTTGATTCGCTCCACGCGAAGATCGGCGTGGGTGGCTCCGAGCTCACGTGCTCGCGACAATGCTGCGTCGGCGAGGGTCCGTAACGGAAGGTCGAGAAATGCCGGGTCGATCGCGCGTGCCTCGGGCATCGGATTGGCGTCCTTCCAGGCCGTAAGCACGGCGCACCTGACGGGTCGGGAGACTCCATCGACACCTTACGTGGCCGGCTCAAGCCGAGATCCGACGCGTAACGCCAACCGCCGCCCGACCCGGACGAGCCGGGGGGCGGCGGTGGAGCTGGCGCGGTGTCGGGCGTTAACGCGCCGACTTCGCTCGAGCTGATGCGCCTTCTGTCCGCCCCCCCGGGCCGGGCAGACGGGGCAGCAGGTCGACCACGTCGAAGTAGCCAGCCGTTTCGAGCAGCGGCTCAGACATGGCAGCAAACTGAAGGCGACCACCGGTCTCGGCGGTCCATTGCGCGGCCGCGACCAGCAGGGCCAGCGCCCGCTCGTGCACCTCGGTCACATGGCCGGCGTCGACCAGCACGTCGTCGCATCCCTCGGGCCGCACGGACAGCAGGGTCGCGCGCAGCTCGGGAAGTGACGCCACGTCGAGAGAACCGCTGAGCCGGACGACGATGCCATCAGCGAGGACGTTCGCACTGACGCTTCCGACGGTGTCTGCGGTCATGGTGCTCATGTGGGTCTCCGGTGTCCGTGAGCGGTGTCCTGAGCGATGTACTCGATGACATATGAAGCTTCGGTCGTCTCGAGCCGAGCTGACAGGCCCGGTCGGCGCGACTTCTCCTGCGCCACAGGGAGTCCACTCACCCATCCGGGTGTTCGACCCTGGCTACGCCATCCGGCGTAGCGGGCGCTGGCATCGCGCTTCCGAGGCCCTTCCGGACGCGCCGGGCGGGTCGGGGGATCGGACTGCTCGCCGCTACCGGTAGCCTCGGCCCGGCACCGGTGAACCACCGGGAAGCCCTGGGTTAGCGATGTCGGGAGGCCAGCTGTGGGGCGTTCCGTGCTCGTGACCGGCGGCAGCCGCGGTATCGGGCTGGCGGTCGCGCGCACCTTCGCGGCTGGCGGTGACCGGGTTGCGATCACCTATCGATCCAGCGGCTCGCCCGAAGGGCTTTTCGGCGTCCGCGCTGATGTCACGAACGCCGACGACGTCGACGCTGCGTTCACCGCCGTCGAAGCCGAGCAAGGGCCGGTTGAGGTGCTGGTAGCCAACGCGGGTATCACCCGCGACACGTTGTTGCTTCGCATGACCGACGACGATTGGGACGCCGTCATCGACACCAACCTCAC
>JBOGEK010000442.1:0-5353 GCA_050743645.1 Acidothermaceae bacterium | reverse complement strand
AACCCATGTTGTAGATGCGCACCCGGCCGAAGATGTCGCCGAGCCGACCAAGTGATACGACTAGCACCGCCGTGACAAGCAGGAAGCCCATCAAGATCCACAGCAGGTAACTCACGTTTCCCGGCGCGAGCGGGTTGAGGCCGATTCCCCGAAAGATCGCGGGTAGCGAGATGATCACGATCGACGAATTGATCGTCGCCATCAACATGCCGAGCGTGGTGTTGGACAGCGCGACCCATCGATAACGCGGGTGTTGCGCGTCGAGGGCGTAGCGGTTGAAGCCCCGGGCGGCGCTGGTTTCCATCGGCGTAGCACCTTCGGCTGGGGAAAGGTTCGTTAGCAACAAGTAACTATCTTGCCAACCTACCTCCGGGCTAACCGCCGTGCTGACCTCTGGGGGCTGACCTCCGCTCTTACCTCCCGCTCCTACCCGTCGCTCGTTGCCCGTGTCAGGGTGAGTTGTTTGCGACTCGCCAGGACGGACGCTGCGTCGCGCGATTACGCTGGACCCGATCGGAGGTGTGGCGATGCCATTCGACCTGAGCATGACGAAGCTCTTGGTGCTCGGCGTCATCGCCATGATCGTTTTCGGCCCTGACAAGCTGCCCCAAGTTGCCCGCGATGCCGGCCGCATGCTGCGCCAGTTCCGCGCCTTCGCCCAACAGGCCCGCACCGAGCTGAAGTCAGAACTTGGCGATGCGGTCGGAGACTTCGACCTGGAGGATCTGAATCCGAAGCGGTTCGTGCGCAAACATCTGCTCGAAGGCTTTGACGACACCGCCGCCGACGTCCGCGCGTCTGTGGCAGACATCCGCTCGACCGTGTCGTCTGCTGGCTCGTCGACCGGTTCGACGGCGCGCTCCACAGTGGGTACCGCCGCGGCCTCGGCGGTAATGGCGTCCGCGGTGGTCGCGTCGACGGGCTCGACTAGCTCGACGGGCGCGATCGGCTCCACCGTGGGTGGCCAGGTCGGAACGGCGCAGCTGAGTTCACCGGTGCCGTTCGACGCCGACGCGACCTGACGGGCGCCGGGCTGCAGGCGTCGGCGGGCGTCGGCACCGGGCGGTGGGCGTCGGGTCGGCATCGCAGGTGGCGGCGTCGATCATGGTGTCCCGCCCACCTAGGCGGCGTCGCGCGCCGGTAGGCTGATCCACGCCAATCGACCACAAGTCGTCGGCTGCCGCGAGCACCCCGAAACTCCACGTCGAGATTTCGAGTCAACGCACCGACGCATCAGTTGCGCGGGGCGAGCCGATGAAGGTCAAAGAGATCATGAAGGCGCCGGTCTATACGGCTGGGGTCGACATGCCGGTCGCCGACGTCGCGAAGCTGCTCGTCGACCACCGCATCAGCGCCGTGCCCGTTCTCGATGCCGGTGGCGCCGTGGTCGGCCTGGTCAGCGAACACGACCTCATCTCGCGTGACGGCGCCACGGCGTCCGACGTGATGTCGCCCGGCATTGTCAGCGTCACCGAGGATTTCGACGTTGACGACGTCCGGCACCTGCTTGTCGACCGCCGCATCCGGCGAGTGCCCGTGCTGTCCGGCGGTCAACTCGTCGGCATCGTCTCGCGAGCCGACATCGTGGCGCTGATCGCGATGGAATGGGTGTGCGAGGTTTGCGGCACCCAAGTGCGCGGTGAGCGGCCGCCCGCGTCGTGCCCCACCTGCGCGGCCGACACGGTCCGGTTCGTCCACCAGCCCCAGCCGCCAGGCACCTGAGGCAGATACACCCAAACGTCACCGACGATCGCCCCGCCCGGAGACCCCAAGGAGACACTGTGCCGACGGCACGCAAGACGACAGCCGCGCCAGCGGCGCGCAAGAACACAGCCGCGCCAGCCGCGCGCAAGAACAAAGCGAGCAAGGCAGCTGCGGTCTTCGGTAACGAATCCCCCGAGCGACTGCGCGATTACTACCGGCAGATGCAGCTGATCCGGCGCTTCGAAGAACGTACTGCCGAGATGTACCAGCGGGCCAAGATCGGCGGCTACTGTCACCTGAACCTCGGCGAAGAAGCCACCGTCGTCGGGCTGATGGACGCCATGAAGCCGCGCGACTACCTCTTCACGACCTATCGCGAACACGGCTACGCGATCGCGCGCGGCATCGAGCCAAGTCGGGTGATGGCCGAACTCTTCGGCCGAACCACCGGCGTCTCGCACGGGTGGGGCGGCTCGATGCACTTGTTCGACGTCGAGAAGCGCCTCCTCGGCGGCTACGCGATCGTCGGTGGGCAGATCCCGCCGGCGACGGGCGCCGCGCTTGCCATCGCTTACCGCGGCCCGGGCGGGCCTGACACCGAGGCCGTCGTCTGCCAACTCGGCGACGCTACGACCAACATCGGCGCCTGGCACGAATCGCTCAACATCGCGGCGATCTGGAAGCTGCCGATCGTTTTCGTCATCGTCAACAACCAACTCGGTATGGGCACCACGGTCGAGAAAGCCTCCGGTGAGCCCGACCTTTACAAGAGGGGTGCGGCGTACCGCATCCCCGGCGTTCGCGTCGACGGAAACGACGTACTTGCCTGCCGTGACGCGATGACCGAGGCGTTGCGGTTGGCTCGTGAAGAGCGGCAGCCGAACATCCTCGAAGCGGTGAGCTGGCGGCTGCGCGGTCACTCCGTCGTCGACCCCGCGACTTACCGCAGCAAAGAAGAAGTGCAGCGGCTGCACGACCTCGACCCGCTGACCGCCTATCGCAAGCAGTTGCTCGAGACCGGCGTGCTCGATGCGGCCCAGGCCGACGCGATCGATGCCGACGTCGAGACCGAAGTCGCGGCGAGTATCGAATTCGCCGACAACTCGCCGTTTCCCAGCCCCGACGGTCTGTTCACGCACGCCTACGCGACGGCAGTGGCCAACGCGCCGCACGAGTTGCCGGGCGATCCACTGGCCGCCGACCTCTCATTCGCGCAGTAACGAAAGGCGATTCCACCGTGGCTGTCATCACCTATCGCCAGGCGCTGAACGAGACGTTGCGCTCTGAGTTGCTGCGCGACCCTGACGTCTTCTTGATGGGCGAAGAGATCGGCATCTTCGAAGGCTCATACAAAATCACCGCCGGGTTGTTGAAGGAGTTCGGTCCCGAGCGGGTGCGCGACACCCCGATCGCCGAAGAGGGTTTCGTCGGAGCAGCGATCGGCGCCGCAATGCTCGGGCTTCGCCCAGTCGTTGAGATCATGACCATCAACTTCTCGATCGTGGCGCTCGACCAAATCGTCAACCATGCAGCCAAAATCCACACCATGTTCGGCGGCCAGTCGAAGGTGCCGATGGTGATCCGCACCCCGGGCGGCGGTGGCCAGCAACTTGCGGCGACGCATTCGCAAAACATCGAGGTGTGGTACGCGCACGTGCCCGGTTTGAAGGTCGTGGTGCCGTCGACTCCGGCCGACGCGAAGGGGTTGCTCGCGGCGTCCATTCGTGACGACGACCCGGTGATGTTCATCGAGCACCTCGCGCTCTACAACACCAAGGGCGAGGTGCCCGAAGACGACTACGTCATGCCGATCGGCAAGGCTGCCGTCACCAAAGAAGGCACCGACATCACGATCGTGTCGTACTCACGCATGGCGGCGGTTGCCCTCGACGTCGCGAAACGTCTCGAAGAAGACGAGGGCGTCTCGGCCGAAGTGGTCGACCTTCGCTCGCTTCGCCCACTCGACCGCGAAACCATCCTGGCGTCCGTGCGCAAGACGAACAAGGCCGTGATCCTCGAAGAGGACTGGCTTTCGTACGGCGTCGGTGCCGAGATCGCAGCCACCATCCAAGAGGGCGCGTTCGACTACCTCGACGCGCCCGTGCGTCGTGTCGCCGCAGCCGAGATTCCGTTGCCTTACAGCAAACCGCTCGAGTTGGCCGCGCTTCCCGACGCCACTGCGCTGGTGAAGGTGATCCACGAAACGCTCGACGCCACCCGCTTCCGCGGCTGAGCTGCCGAAATAGTCAGCCGCGAAACCACATCCGCGACAGGAGTCTCAGGTGCCCGAAGTCTTCATGCCACGGCTCTCCGACACGATGCAGGAGGGCACGGTTAGCACTTGGACGAAGCAGGTCGGCGACCGCGTCGACAAGGGTGACATCCTCGCCGAGATCGAAACCGACAAGGCGACGATGGAGCTCGAGGCCTACGACGCTGGCGTGCTCGAGCAGATCGTCGTCGAGGCCGGCAAGACCGTGCCGATCGGCGAGATCATCGCGGTGATCGGCGACGGTTCAGGTGCGGGCAAGGGCACCGGCACGGGCGTTCCTTCCGGCGAGGCCACTCCGGCGGCACCCGCCGCCGACGCGCCTCCCGAGCCTCCGGTGTCGGCCGCACCCGGCATGCCCGCCGCCAGACCAGTTGCCGCGAAATCCGATGCGCCGAGGGCTGTCTCGGCCGGATCGGCGGCCGTTGCGTCCGCCCCGGCGGCCGCTGCGTCGTCCGCGCCGAACGGCTCGGCCGACGGCGGCAAGCCGGTCAAGGCATCGCCACTGGCTCGGGCGATGGCCCGCGACGCCGGGCTTGATCTTGCGAACGTGCGCGGTTCTGGTCCGGGCGGCCGCATCGTCCGCGCCGATGTCGAAGCCGCGGTCGCTGGCCTGCGATCGGCACCGGCAGCCGCGCCGGCGGCGTTGCCGTCGTCCGTCGTCAGTAGTGGCCCGGACGACGAAGAGCTGCCACTGAACAACGTGCGCCGCATCACCGCGCGCCGACTCGTCGAGAGCAAGCAGCAGGTGCCGCACTTCTACCTGACCCGCACCATCGACGCCGAAGAACTCATGCAGGCGCGGGCCCAGATCAATGCGGGTTTGGCAGCGATCGCCGGTGGCACAACGCCGGCGAAAGTCAGCGTGAACGACCTCGTGGTGAAGGCCGTGGCAGTTGCTTTGCGCGCGCATCCCGAGATGAACGTCTCGTTCGCCGGCGACAAGCTCATCAAGCACAATCGCGTGCACGTCGGCATTGCAGTGTCGCTCGACGACGGGCTGATCGTGCCGGTCGTACGCGACACCGACACTAAGACGGTCACCCAAATTTCGGCCGAAACAAAGGAATTGGCGGGCCGCGCTCGGACCGGCAAGCTCAAGCCCGACGAGTTCAGCGGCGGCACGTTCAGCGTGAGCAACCTCGGGATGTTCGGTATCGACGAGTTCTCCGCGATCATCAACCCACCTGAGCCGGCGATCCTCGCTGTCGGTCGCGCCAAGCAGGAGGCGGTCGTGCGCGACGGTCAGATCGTCGCGCGCTACACGATGCGGGTCACGCTGTCGATCGACCACCGCGCGGTCGACGGCGCGGGCGGTGGTCGATTCCTCGCAACGCTGGCCGGCCTGCTCGAAAACCCACTGGCCGCACTGGCCTGAGC
>JBOGEK010000441.1:0-6693 GCA_050743645.1 Acidothermaceae bacterium | reverse complement strand
GGGCGGCGTTGCGCCTAAGTGCTTGATCAACGACAGGGGAGGGGGCCACGGCGAGGGGTGGCGAGCAACGCGCATGGACCGCGCGGCGCGCCGACACGTCGCCGGAGCACCGTGGGGAACATTGCGTCGAGTCAGCCGTTACGGTGAGCGCGGGTGCTCATCTCGGTCATCCGGTCGGTCAATGGTGTCCTCCGCAATGGGGCACGGCACGAAAGCGAGAACAGTGGCAGCGCGTACGAAGACTTCGGCGACCGCCGTCAGCGGCGGCAGCGACGTCGGCGGGTCGTCCGCCGGCGATGGGCTGCGCCGGCTGGTGATCGTTGAGTCACCGCACAAGGCGAAGACGATCGCCGGGTACCTCGGGCGCAACTACGTCGTCGAGTCGAGCATCGGGCACATCCGTGACCTGCCGATGTCGGCCGCCGACATCCCGGCGAAGTACAAGAAGGAGCCGTGGGCGCGGCTCGGCGTCGACGTCGACAACGGCTTCACGCCGCTGTACATCGTCAATGCCGACAAACGGCAGCAGGTGGCGAAGCTCAAAGCCGCTTTGTCGGACGTCGACGAGCTGTACCTCGCTACAGACGAAGACCGCGAAGGCGAAGCGATTGCATGGCACCTGCTCGAAGTGTTGAAGCCGCGAGTGCCGGTGCATCGCATGGTGTTCCACGAGATCACCCGTGACGCGATCCAGGAGGCGGCCCGCAATCCGCGCGAGCTGAACACCGCACTCGTCGACGCCCAGGAAACCCGGCGCATTCTCGACCGGCTCTACGGCTACGAAGTCAGCCCGGTGTTGTGGAAGAAGGTCATGCCGCGGCTCAGTGCGGGCCGGGTGCAGAGCGTTGCCACCCGCCTCGTCGTCGACCGCGAGCGCGACCGTATTGCGTTTCGATCGGCGTCGTATTGGGACGTCGATGCGATCTTCGCGACCGAGCCGAGCTTCGAGGCGAGCCTCGTGGCCGTTGACGGCAAACGGGTCGCGGTCGGCCGCGACTTCGACTCCGTCGGCAACCTGAAGTCCGAGGCGCTCATGCACCTCGACGAGCCACGCGCCACCGCCTTGGCCAACGGGCTCAGCGGCATCGACTTCGTCGTGCGCAGCGTCGAGAGCAAGCCCTATCGGCGCAGCCCGGCCGCGCCGTTCATGACCAGCACGTTGCAGCAGGAGGCCAGCCGCAAGCTGCGGTTCTCAAGCCAAACGACGATGCGGATCGCCCAACGGCTGTACGAAAACGGCCACATCACGTATATGCGCACCGACTCGACGACGCTGTCAGAGACCGCGTTAACGGCCGCTCGCAACCAGGTACGCGACCTGTACGGCAATGAGTTCTTGCCACCGGCCGCGCGTCGCTACGAGAAGAAGGTAAAAAACGCCCAGGAGGCGCACGAAGCGATCCGGCCGTCCGGTGACGTGTTCAGAACACCCGGCGAACTCGCAGGCCAGGTCAGCGGCGACGAGTTCAGGCTGTACGAGCTGATCTGGCAGCGCACCGTCGCATCACAGATGACCGACGCAACCGGCCAAACGGTCACCGTGCGTCTCGGTGCCACCGCAAGAAGCGGTGAGGACGCCGAGTTTTCGGCGTCCGGCACCGTGATCATGCACCAGGGCTTCTTGAAGGTCTATGTCGAGGGCAGTGACGACGAGAGCGACGACACCGGTCGTGAACGTCGGCTGCCTGCATTGGCAGAAGGCGACGTCGTGCGGGCCGAATCGCTGCTGCCGGTGGGTCACAGCACCAATCCGCCTGCGCGCTACACCGAAGCGAGCCTGGTGCGCGCGCTCGAAGAGCGAGGGATCGGGCGCCCGAGTACGTTCGCCACGATCATGACCACGATCCTCGATCGCGGTTACGTGTTCAAAAAGGGCAGCGCGCTGGTGCCCACTTTCGTCGCCTTCGCCGTCGTCCAGTTGCTCGAGCGTCACTTCGGGGATCTCGTCGACTACGACTTCACCGCCGAGATGGAAGGCGATCTCGACCGTATTGCCGACGGCGAATCGGCTGGCGTCGATTGGCTCACCCGCTTCTATTTCGGCATGCCGTTAGATGATGACGGGCAGCCGGCGAAGGTCGGTGCACCCGAGTGGAACGGGCCGGCGTCGGGCTTGAAAGCTCTCGTTTCCGACCAGCTTGCCGACATCGACGCTCGCGACGTCAGCTCGTTCCCGATCGGCGATTCGGGGATCGTGATCCGGGTGGGCCGCTACGGCACCTACCTCGAGCGCGACGGTCAGCGGGCGAACGTGCCCGACGGCGTCGCGCCCGACGAGCTCACCCTCGAATACGCCGAGGCGTTGCTCGCCAAGCCCAGCGGTGATCGCGAGTTGGGGATTCACCCGTCGTCCGGGCTCGAACTCGTTGCGAAGGACGGTCGGTACGGTCCCTACGTCACCGAGGTGCTGCCCGAGGGCTCGAAGGCCAAGCCGCGCACCGCGAGCCTGTTCAAGTCGATGTCGCTCGACACAGTCACCCTCGACGACGCGCTGAAACTCCTTACCCTGCCGCGAATTCTCGGTGAGTCGGACGGCGAAGAAGTGGTCGCGAGCAACGGTAGGTACGGCCCCTACGTGAAGAAGGGCGCCGAGACGCGGTCGATCGAAAGCGAAGAGCAACTGCTCACGATCGCCCTCGACGACGCTCTTGCGATTCTTGCCCAACCCAAGCAGCGCGGACGACGCAGCGGTCCGGCCGCCGGCCCGCTTCGTGAGCTCGGCGTTGATCCAGCCACTGACAAGCCAGTGGTCGTGAAAGACGGCCGCTTCGGCCCGTACGTGACCGACGGAGAGACGAACGCGACGTTGCGCAAGGGCGACGACGTCGAGGAGATCACCCTCGAACGTGCCACCGAGTTGCTGGCAGACAAGCGGGCTCGCGGTCCGGCGCCGAAGAAGACCACCCGCAAGGCCGCGAAGAAGGCGCCGGCAAAGAAATCGGCCGCGAAGAAGTCGGCCGCGAAGAAGTCGAGCGGCGCGAAGGCAACGGCCAAGAAGTCGAGCGCGGCCAAGAAGACGGCCGCCAAGCGGCCGAGCTGAGGGCGCGCGCCCGTTAGGCAACCGCTGTGTCATTGACCCGCAACTGCCTGACACTCGGTTGCCGGCGACCCATGGCCGCGCATGCTGGTTCGCCGTCCGCCGCCGGTCTGGCGCAGCGCCGAGGCGGCAGACACGCGATACTGGGACGTCCGCCTTCTGGCACCTCCGGCCGCTGGCCGTGGTCGCCTGCCTTGATCGTGGGGAGCGCGTCATCGTCGACAACACCGCCGGGCAGCCGTTAGGGGTGGAGCCGCCGCTGCCGTCCGCGCCGTCCGCCGCGTCCGCTGCTGATCCGGCGGCGTTCGGATTTCGCGGTGTGCTGCAGATCAAGGCGTTCCGCAAGCTGTGGATCGCGCTGTCGCTGTCGAGCTTTGGCGACTGGCTGGGCTTCCTGGCGCAGACCGCGCTCGCGGCATCGCTTGCGACCGGCCACACCTTCCTCGCGAAGAACTTCTCCGTCGGCATCGTGGTGTTCGTCCGGCTGCTGCCCGCGGTCACGTTGGCCCCGCTCGCCGGTGCGCTGGCCGACCGGCTCGACAGACGCCTCACCATGGTCGTCGCCGACATCGGCCGCTTCTCGCTGTACGTGTCCATTCCGCTGGTGCACCAGTTGTGGTGGCTATTCGCGGCGACCTTCCTGATCGAGACACTGAGCCTGTTCTGGATCCCGGCCAAAGAAGCCACGGTGCCGAATCTGGTACCGCGCGACCGTCTCGAACAAGCCAACCAACTGAGCCTGCTCACCACCTACGGATCGGCGCCGCTGGCCGGCGGAGTCTTCGCGCTGCTTGGCTTTTTGACCGGCATCCTCGGCCGAGGCATCCCGTTCTTCACCACCAACCAGGACGATCTCGCGCTGTACTTCGACGCGTCGACGTTCTTGGTTTCGGCCGCGACCATCTTCACCTTGCGTGAGATCTCCCACCAGGGCGGACGCCGAAGAACCGCGCTGGACGGCGAACCCCCACCCGTCCAGCCGAGCGTTATCAGGTCGATCATCGACGGCTGGCAGTTCATCAGCCAGACGAAGGTCGTTCGCGGCCTGGTGGTCGGCATGCTCGGCGCTTTCGCCGCCGCCGGAGTCGTCGTCGGGCTGGCGAAAATCTACGTCGCCGACCTGGGCGGCGGCGATCCGGGCTACGGCCTGCTGTTCGGTTCGGTGTTCGTCGGGCTGGCGGCCGGCATGTTCTTGGGCCCGAAGTTCTTGGGCCAGTTATCGCGGCACCGGCTCTTCGCCATGGCCATCTCGGCCGCCGGGCTGGTGCTTGCGTTGACCGCGATCGTCCACAACCTGGTGCTGGTCGTCTTCGGCGCGACAATCATGGGGGCATGCTCAGGTGTGGCCTGGGTTACCGGATACACGTTGCTCGGCTTGGAAGTCGAAGACGCCAAGCGCGGTCGAACCTGGGCGACCCTGCAGTCGATGATGCAGGTCACCTTGTTGTTGATGGTCGTTGCCGGGCCGTTCATCTCCGGCGCGATCGGGCTGCACACCTTTCATTTCCAGAACATCGTGCTGCGCGCCGACGGGCCGTCACTCACGCTCTTGGGCGCGGGCGTCATCGCCTTTATCGTCGGCCTGATCGCGTACCGGCAGATGGACGATCGCGACGTGCCGCTGTGGCGCGACCTCGCTGCCGCGGTCGCCGGCCGCCATCCGCTCACCGGGCGTGGCGTGGCCACCGGATTTTTCTTGGCGTTCGAGGGCGGCGAGGGCGCTGGCAAGTCGACCCAGGCGCAGCTGCTGGCCGACTGGTTGGCCGCGCGTGGCTACGAAGTCGTGACCACCCGCGAGCCGGGTGCGACGGCTGTTGGCCGCCGGCTGCGGGCCATGTTGCTCGACCCCGAGACGGGCGAACTGTCGCCGCGCGCAGAAGCATTGCTCTACGCGGCCGACCGCGCCGAGCATGTCGAGTCGGTGGTCAGGCCGGCCCTGGCCCGGGGCGCGATCGTGGTAAGCGACCGTTACGTCGATTCTTCGCTGGCCTATCAAGGCGCCGGCCGGGCGCTCTCGACCGGCGACGTCGAACGGCTGTCGCGGTTCGCGACGTCCGGCCTGAAGCCCGATCTCACCGTGCTGCTCGACGTTCGGGTGAAAGTGGGCCGGGCCCGAACGTCGGCGCGCGACGCCTCACCTGACCGACTCGAATCGGAGGGCACCGAGTTCCACGAACGGGTGCGCGCGGCATTTCGCGCGCTTGCCGACGCCGACCCAGGGCGCTACCTCGTCATCGATGCGGTGACTTCGGCGGCGGTCATTCACTCGATGATCGTGAAGCGCATCGAAGACGCGTTGCCACCGGCGCCCGCAAAATCGGTCGATGTCTCACTCGACCGTGCCGAGGTGAACTCGAAATGAGCGTCTTCGACGACCTCGTCGACCAGCAGCGGGTGGCTGAGACGCTGCTCGACGCGGTGGTCAACGCCGACCAACGTGGCATGACGCACGCCTGGCTTTTCACCGGGCCACCGGGTTCGGGCCGCTCGGTCGCTGCTCGCGCTTTCGCGGCCGCGTTGCAGTGCACCGCCCCGTCACAGGGTGGTGCACCCGGTTGCGGCGTGTGCGTCGAATGCCACACGGTGCTCGCCGGGACTCATGCCGACGTCGAAATCGTTCGCCCGCAAGGACTTTCGCTCGGTGTTCGCGAGGCACGTGAGCTTGTCGGTCGCGCTGCTCTTGCGCCGTCCGGCCAAAAATGGCAAGTGATCGTCATCGAAGATGCCGACCGGCTGACCGAAGGCGCCGCGAACGTATTGCTGAAGGCGATCGAAGAGCCGGCGCCACGCACGGTCTGGTTGTTGTGCGTGCCTTCTGCGCAGGATCTCGTCATTACGATCAGGTCGCGTTGTCGAGTGGTCGCCCTGCGCACGCCGACGGCCGATGCGGTGGCCTCCGTGCTCGTGTCGCGTGACGGCGTCGAGCCCGAAATGGCTTTGTTTGCAGGGCGCGCCGCCTCGGGTCACGTCGGTCGTGCCCGCAGGTTGGCCACCGACGATGCAGCCCGTGAACGCCGAAGGGCAGTCTTGCGCATACCGGGTTCGTTGACCGACGTCGGTCGTTGTCTCGATGCCGCGGATCGGCTGGTGAAGGCCGTCAACGCCGAGACAGCCGAGATAACCTCCGGCCTCGACGAAGCAGAGACGGCATCGCTGAAACAAGCGTTCGGCGAAGGGGGTACCGCAACCGGACTCGGTCGCGGATCGTCGGCCTCGGCCGCGACGCGCGGCGCCGTGCGAGCGGCTGCCGCGGCGCTGAAAGAGCTTGAAGGTAGGCAGAAATCGCGGGCAACCCGAGCCGGTCGCGACGCACTTGACCGTGCGCTCACCGACCTCGCCGGGTTCTACCGCGATGTGTTCATCGTGCAGCTAGGTGCCGAAGTCGCGATTGCGGCGTCCGACGAATCGGCGGCCATCCACGAACTGGCGACAGGCACGACCGCTGAGGCGACCGTTCGCCGGCTTGATGCCCTTCTGGCTTGCCGCACGTCGCTCGACGCGAACGCGAATCCGCTGCTGTGTGTCGAGTCGCTGATGCTGTCGCTACGTTCCGGTTGATCGGTCGTCGTGCTTAGCCGATGATCTCCGCCCGGTCGACGTTGATCCACACATAACGCGATCCCGGGTTGCGCCGGTGCGGTCGCTTTCGCCTGAGC
>JBOGEK010000440.1:0-2321 GCA_050743645.1 Acidothermaceae bacterium | reverse complement strand
GATAGAGGGCGACCCCGACTCACCGGTGAGTCGGGGCCGACTATGCCCGAAGGGCTCGGCTAGTTTGCAGCTGACGACGGGGTCGGCTCGGTTGTACAACGTCTTGTACCGGCGACCAGGCGGTAGGGATTGGGAGCAGCTCGACCTCGATACCGCGATGAACATGGTCGCCGATCGCGTGATCAAGTCGCGCCGCGAAGGCTGGCAGTGGGAGCAAGACGGCAAGCGGGTTCGTCGGACGATGGGCATCGCGAGCCTCGGTGGAGCCACGCTCGACAACGAGGAGAACTACCTCATCAAGAAGCTCTTCACGGCGCTCGGTGCGGTGCAGATCGAGAACCAGGCGCGTGTTTGACACAGCAGCACCGTGCCCAGTTTGGGTACTTCGTTCGGCCGTGGCGGCGCTACGACTTTCCAGCAGGACCTGCAGAACTCCGACTGCATTGTCATCGAGGGCTCCAACATGGCCGAGTGCCATCCAGTGGGCTTCCAGTGGGTGATGGAGGCGAAGGCACGCGGGGCCACGCTGATTCACGTCGATCCCCGGTTCACTCGGACGAGCGCACTCGCCGACATACACGTGCCGCTGCGTGCAGGCAGTGACATCGCGTTCCTCGGCGCGATCGTCAACTACGTGCTCACTGAAGAGAAGTATTTCAGGGAATACGTGACGGCCTACACCAACGCTCCGGTCATCCTGCGAGAGGAATTTCGCGACACCGAGGATCTCGACGGTGTCTTCAGTGGTCTCGATTCCGAGAATCGGAGCTACGACTTCCATTCCTGGCAATACGAAGGCGTCGAGGTGCAGTCGTCAGCAGGTCAGCGCGACCTCGAATACGAAGACCGCACCAAAGGTACCGAGGGCCGCCACGAGTCAGGCCGGGGTGAGTCGACGGGCGCCGGTGGCAGCCGCATCGGTGGTGGCGAACCTGAACGCGACGAGACGCTTCAGGACCCGCGTTGCGTTTTCCAGGTGTTGCGCCGCCATTTTTCGCGCTACACCCCCGAGATGGTCGAGCAGGTGTGCGGCGTACCTCAACACCTGTTCGCGAAAGTCTGCGAGGAGATCACCCGGAATTCGAACCGCGACCACACGACCGCGTTCGTCTATGCGGTCGGCTGGACCCAGCACACGGTGGGCGTGCAATACATTAGGACCGCGGCTATTTTGCAGTTGCTGCTCGGCAACATCGGCCGCCCGGGTGGCGGCATCATGGCACTTCGCGGGCACGCGTCGATCCAAGGTTCGACCGACATCCCGACCCTGTTCAATATCTTGCCCGGCTACATTCCGATGCCGCACGCGCACGCCGACGAGGATCTCGATTCCTTCATCCAGGGCGAGACGGCCGAAAAGGGCTACTGGGGCGAGATGCGCTCGTACCTCGTCAGTTTGCTCAAGTCATACTGGGGGGCCGCCGCGACGCCGGAAAGCGACTTCTGTTTCGACTATTTGCCACGACTCACTGGCAGCCACAGCACTTACGAAACCGTGCGCGCGCAACAGGATGGCCTGTGCAAGGGCTACTTCCTGCTCGGCGAGAACCCGGCAGTCGGCTCGGCAAACAACAAGGAACAGCGTCTCGGCATGGCCAATCTCGACTGGCTGGTCGTGCGCGATTTCTCGCTGATCGAGTCGGCGACGTGGTGGAAGGACGGACCAGAGATCGAGACGGGTGAGTTGCGCACCGAGGACATCCAAACCGAAGTCTTTTTCTTCCCGGCAGCGACCCACACCGAAAAGAACGGCAGTTTCACCAACACCCAGCGAATGCTGCAGTGGCACCATCTGGCCGTCGAGCCGTCGGGCGACGCCCGTAGCGAGCTCTGGTTCATGTATCACCTCGGTCGAATCATCAGGGCAAAGCTGGCCGACTCGACCGACGAGATGGACCGCCCGCTGCTCGATCTCACCTGGGATTATCCGGTCGAAGGCTCGCTCGACGAGCCGAGCGCCGAGGCGGTGCTCGCCGAAATCAACGGTTGGGATGGCGAGGGTCAACCGCTCTCGTCGTACGAGCAGTTACACGACGACGGCTCAACCGCCTGTGGTTGCTGGATTTATTGCGGCGCCTATGCCGACGGCGTCAACCAGCCATCGCGTCGCAAGCCAGCGCTCGAACAGAACTGGGTTGCAAACGAGTGGGGATGGGCGTGGCCGGCGAACCGGAGGCTGCTTTACAACCGCGCATCCGCTGATCCCGAGGGCAAGCCCTGGAGTGACCGCAAGGCCTACGTGTGGTGGGACGACGAAAAGGCGATGTGGACCGGGCACGATACCCCGGACTTCGCCGCTAACAAATCGCCCTGGCATCGCC
>JBOGEK010000439.1:0-4326 GCA_050743645.1 Acidothermaceae bacterium | reverse complement strand
GTGTTGTCGACGGCGACCAGCGCTCCGGCGTCATGCGCGCGCGCCGAAATCGCTGCGACATCGCAGACGTCGAGCTTGGGATTGCTCGGAGTCTCCAACCAGACGAGCTTGGCACCATCGAGGTGTTTGGGCACTTCGTCGTCCGGCACGATTCTCGACTGCACGCCGATCTCGGTGAGCACACCTTGAGCGAGGCGACGGCTCGCGTAGTAGCAGTCGGCGGTCATGACGAGCACGTCTCCGGGACGCAGAGTGGAGAGCAAAACGGCTGATACGGCAGCGATTCCGGAGCTGAACGTAATCGCCTGGCCCCCTTCGAGCTCGCCGAGTGCCGACTCCCACGCGGTCCAGGTCGGGTTGGTCAGGCGGCCGTATTGGTAAGCGCCGCTGGGCTCACCGCTGAGATGGTAGGTCGAGGCGAACACCGGGCTGGCAACCAGCGGAGTGCCGTCAGCACTCGCCGGCATACCCGCATGGATCGACCGCGTGCCATCGCCCAGAACCTGCCTCGCCTCACCGTTTGCCATGCGCGCCAGTCTGCCGCACGCAAGTAGCTGGCGACGCGAGGCATGACATGATCGCTGTATGACCGTGTCGTTCAAGGTCAAGCTTGGCGAGGCGACGCTCGCGTGCGAACGATGGGGCGACGGGCCGCCGGCCGCCGTATTGCTGCATTGCGGCATCTGCGATCGCCGCGGTTGGTCTGACGTCGCACAGCTGCTCGCACCACGATTGCCTTCACTCGTGACCTACGACGGACGCGGGTTCGGCGAATCGAGCGACGTCGCCGGCAACTTCTCCCATGTCGGTGATCTGATCGGCCTGCTCGACAGGATCGGCGGATCGCAACCGGTGTGGCTCGTGGGCAGCTCGATGGGCGGCGGGCTCGCGCTCGACACCGCAGTCGTTGCGCCCGAGCGGGTCGCGGGCCTGGTGCTGTTCGCGCCCTCGATCAGTGGTTCGGCTGAACCGGAGTCGTACGACCCCAACACCGAGCGACTGGCGGCCCTCATCGACAGCGCACTCGACGCCGACGATCTCGATGCAGCCGTGCGATGGCAAACCTGGCTCTGGCTCGACGGCCCTGGCATGGCCGAGGGTCGCGTCGGCGGCCCCGCGCGTGCTCTCGCGCAGACGATGACACGTGACGCGTTGTCGCGAAGAAACGGCGAGAACGCCGGTGCCAGTGGCGTCGACGCGTGGTCACGACTCGGCGACATCGCGGTGTCAACCACCGTCGTGTGCGGAGACCTCGACCTGCCGTTCATCGTCGAACGTTCGCACGAACTGGCAGACCGCGTGCCTGGCGCGGCCTATCGCGAGCTCGCGGGCGTAGCGCACTTGCCCTACCTCGAAGATGCGCCGATGGTCGCAAACGTGATCGCGACCGCGATCGGTTGACGGCACCGGTCAGATAAGTCAGGCGTCGCGCACACCCTGGGCATCTTCGCGACCCGCCAACCCATCTCGCATCGCCTTCAGCCGGGTGTAACCCATCAACGACCATCGCGCGTCGATACGTTGTCGGGCGCTCGTCGCTTCGACGATGACAGCTAACGTACGAATCATGGAGGATCGCCGCTCGTGGTCACGCGCCGAACGTTCTTGCTCGGAGGGATCGGCACAGCGGTCGTCGTTGTCGCCGGTGCGTACGCGGGCGTCGAAGAAGACGCGTTGCCCGGCCGGATCAGACTCGCCCGCCTCACCGGGCAGTGCGACGTCGACGCCAACCCCCCGCCGAGTTCGGCCAGCGTCGTGTCGGGCCGCTTTTCGTCGTCCGCCCGGAAAACCCAGGTTGGCTGGTCACTGGCGCTGCCGCCCGGTGTAGCTGCCGACGGGCTGCCGGTCGTTATCGTGCTGCACGGCCGAGGCGACGATCACAGCACGGCGTTCGGCAGGCTGAAACTGCAGGATTTCCTCGCTGCAGCAGTCAAAAGCGGCACTCCGCCGTTCGCGCTTGCATCGATCGATGGCGGCAACACCTACTGGCACCCGAGGTCGGACGGCGATAACCCCATCGCCATGCTCACCCAGGAATTCCTACCGTTGTTGAAGAGCCACGGATTGACAACGGATCGGATCGGCGCACTGGGTTGGTCGATGGGCGGCTACGGTTCGCTGTTGCTGGCCCGCGAATCTCACCGCGGCAACCTCGAGGGCACGCAGGTTGTGGCGGCAGCGGCGGGCAGCCCGGCTTTGTTCGCGTCGTACAAAGCGAGTGCGAGCGGTGCGTTCGACAACGCTGCCGACTTTGCGAAATACGGCGAGCTGGCACGCGAGCCCGACGTGGGCGACGTCGCAGTGTACGTGTCGTGCGGGTCGGACGACGCGTTCACCGACGAGACGAAGCGATACCGCAGCAACGCGGCGCCGGCTCCGGCGGGCGGAATCTCGAAGGGCTGCCACACCGATGGTTACTGGCGCTCGGTGGCCGGCGCGCAGTTGGCGTTTCTCGGCACGCACCTAGCTTGACGCCGACCGCGTTCAGCTGAACGCGACGAACGAACTCAAATTGTCAGTGGCCGTCACTACGGTCGTGACATGGAAATCGACGAAATCTCTTATTCTAAGCCGGATCTCTCCTCAAACCTTGCGCTCGACGAGCTGGCAGCCGAGATCGTGAGCGCTGCGGGGCGATTGTCGGCCGCAACGTGTGCGTGGCTTTTGCTCGTCGCAAAGTTCGACGCAGCGAGTGGCCATGTGCGGGCCGGGTTCGCGTCCACCGCGCATTGGTTGTCGTTCGCGTGCGGGCTGGCACATCGCACGGCTGTCGAGCAGGTGCGCGTTGCCCGTGCGCTCGCAGCCCATGAAGCCTTGAGCCGCGAAATGGGTGCTGGCCGACTGTCGTACTCGCACGTGCGCGCCATCTCTCGCGTGGCCGGGCCGACCGAACACCAGCTTGTTGACGAACTCATCGAGGTAGCCCAGTACGGCACAGTTGCTCACCTCGAGACCATCGTGCGCGGCTTTCGAACGGTCGACGACATCGAAGGCAACAGCACGCGAGACGTGCGCGAATACGTCAAGCACAGCTGGAACGACTCGAGCCTCTGGCAACTGTCGGCACGCCTCGATCCCGAACGCGGCGAAGTGATCAGCTCAGCGATCAAATCGCTGGCCGAGCGTGAGGAGCTCTCACCGGCCGACGCGCTGGTACGCCTCGCCGAAATCGGCCTCGCCGCCCTGGCCGACGCCGACAAGCCGCCCCGAGCGCTTCGCGGCCACGAACGCGCCGCCGTCGTCGTCCATCTCGATGCAGCGAACCTTCAGCCAGCGGTTGAACCGCGTTCAGCTGAACGCGCGCGTCCGTTCGCAAGGATCACCAACGGCCCGGGCTTGCCTTGGCGCGTGGTCGAACGGCTGCTGTGCGCCGGCCGCATTCGCCCGATGGTCTTCGACGGCGAGAGCGCTCTCGACGTCGGGCGCACTCAACGCCTCGTCACTGAGCGGCAGTACCGCGCGCTGATCGTGCGCCACCACGGTCACTGCGCTGTACCAGGGTGCTCAAACGTCAAGGGTCTCGACGGGCACCACGTGATCCCGTGGAGTCAAGGCGGCCGCACCGACCTCGATAACCTGATTTTGCTGTGTGAGCCGCATCATCTCGGCGTTCATAACGACGAGCTCTTTGTCACTGCGCAACGCCGAGGCCGATTCACGTTCACCCGAACGGACGGCACCTCGATGATGCCGGCGCCGACCAAAGACGACCATTCGGGATCGGTCTTGCAGCTACACGAGGCCCATGACGCCGTCGCGCCGAACGCGGCCACCGGCAACTGGACAGGTCAGCGCCTCGAACCGGAATATGCGGTCAGCGTTCTCGCGCATCGGCGCGAGCGAGCCCGCGACGCCGCGAAACGGGGCGTGGCGTTACCGCAAGTCGTATCAGGCTAACGCCCGCGAAATCCGCCGCAAGCCGTCCCCAGCTCAAGCGGTCGCGACGGGCAGGTGCGATTCGATCAGCCGCATAATGGCGGCACGCGGCTTCGCGCCGACGAACTGCACAACAGGCTTTCCCTCGATGAAAAGCATGAGGGTGGGCATGCTCATCACGCCGTAGGCACGCGTGGTGATCGGATTAGCGTCGACGTCTATTGAGACAACATCCAGCCTGGAAGCCTCGTCGTCCGCGATCTTCTCCAGGATGGGCACGATCATCCGGCACGGCGGGCACCACTGGGCGGTGAACTCGACGAGCACCGCGCGATTGCTCGACAACACGTCTTGCTCGAAGTCGGCATCCGTTGTGACGACAAGCGACATGAAACTCCTAGCTATTTGAGAAATTGCGGGCCCGAAAGCAATTCGCCGTCAGGCCGGCCG
>JBOGEK010000438.1:0-1816 GCA_050743645.1 Acidothermaceae bacterium | reverse complement strand
GTAGTAGGTCAGGCAGCGCACGTAACTGCTTGGTGGGTCGGGATTTGCGGGTGGCCATCTGCCGCAGCCGGATCATCTCCGGCCGGCTCGGAGCGCGGCCCTTCGCCGTCCGAAACTCGGTGAGGAGCTCTCGCAGCGATGCGTGCACTTGGGTGCTGCGGGTGGAGAACTCGGCCAGCAATGCGTCGCCGACGCCGTCGATTTCGAACGCAGGTGAGCGTCGTTCGCCGCGGTCGCGCAGCGACCAGTTGACGCCGACGTCGCGGGCCACACCGTCGGCAATCAGGCAGTCGTAGACCTCACTGACCGCGACCGTGGCGGCGTAAAGCGCCTTCGCGTCGATGGCTCGCCAGCGACCATCTAGGCCTTGGACCTTGTTCGCGAGCACCAGGTGGGTGTGCAGGTTCGGGTCGCCGGTGCGGGTGTCCCAGTGGTCGAATGCCGCCGCGATCGCGCCGCGCACCGGTACCTGGGCGACACCGCCGGAGCCGACGCGGGTAAACAACGCATGGGATTCAAGCAGCTTGAGGCAGTCGTCGACGGCCGCACGGTGCGCGTTCGCGATGCGAGTCTGTGTCGCCGGATCGGCAAGCGCCCACACCACGCTCAGCGACTTCGGCACCGTGAACGTCAGATCGAAACCGGAGACCGCGAGCGGCATCCGCCGGCCTCTTTCTTGCGTCGCGATCGTCTCGATCGCAGCGGCCCGCTCGGCCTGCGACTGTGCGGGCAGTGCGGCGATGCGGGCCGCGACGCGTTGCGGAGTGCTCTTTTGGACCGCCCAGTTTTTGCCGAGCGCGGCGGCATTGGCCGCGTCCCGGCCGAGGCTGAACAGCCGGTCCATCCCCGCCTCGTCGACCAGCCCGGTGATCCCATGGCCATCGTGCAACCCCGCCAAACCGGCGCCGGCCCACCGCCCGGGCGGGTAACCGGAGGCGGTGTAGTACGCCGACAACGGTGTGTCCGCGGCGCGTTCAACATCGCCGCAGCAGGTGTGCCGCAGCAGATAATCGACGCCGCCGCCGGCCGACAATTTGTGCAATGACATCACCGGCGGCCACCCCGAATCGCCGTACGACGAGCAGCCGCGGGCGCCGTCGGCGCGGGCCACGACGAAAAGTTCCTCACACTATGCAATGGGTGCCATCGAGCTGGGCAAGCCTGGTGCCCGGGCAGCAGGACCCAAGAACTCCCGTGCGCGAAGCACTTCTCGACACGCTCGGCGACGGCGGAAGTCCTCTGCACATCCACCGCTGTGCGCCAGCGAGCCTGCCAACCTCGGGTCCCAGCGTCCTGGAGTGCAAGACGAGTCGAGGCTGTCGATCTTGGTTCGACGGGCCGTTGGCTGAGAATGGGACGGTCGCCCGCCGACGTCGTTGGACTCTGGTGCGTCAAGCCCGCAGACGAGTGTGACGTGGGGCCCTCGGGAGTGCCGGATTGTTGCTTCGAGCACGTGGGTCTGTTTCCTCGGTGGAGGTCCCTGCGGGCGGCGCGGAAACCGGTGCGTCGTGGTGAAGGGAGCCCGCGGTGGATGTGTTGTTCGACCGGGTCGCCGGGTTGGATGTCGGCAAGGCGTCGGTGACGGTGTGCGTGCGCACCCCGGGTGCGGATCGCAAGCGGCAGAGCCGGACCCGGACGTTTTCGACGATGACCCGTTCGCTCGGCGTGATGGCCGACTGGCTGGTGGGCGAAGGTGTGACGTTGGCGGCGATGGAGTCGACCGCCACCTATTGGAAGCCCGTGTTGTACTGCCTGGAAGAGCGGATGGAGTGCTGGCTGCTCAACGCCGCGCACATGAAAGCGGTGCCGGGCCGCA
>JBOGEK010000437.1:0-3932 GCA_050743645.1 Acidothermaceae bacterium | reverse complement strand
GTGTAGCGCGTCAACCGTTGACATCGTCGCTGGGGGTCGGCGGGGCAGCAGGTGTCGTGGAAGCCGCCCAGCCGCTCCATCGTTCGACGTCGATCGCCAGTACCGGGCCAGCGGGACGCTGCTCCCGGTACTGCGCGTAGCGGCGCACCAACGCGTCAATCGCCGACACGCCCTCCGCGATCTGCGCAGCCTGGATCGTGTCTGCCGTGTCTGCGCCGGCTACGTCGAGCACCCGCGCGGTTCCGTCTGCGCGCACCCACCACAGCGCCGTCCAGTCGGTGTCGTCGAAACGATCGACAAGGACGGCGACAGCCGAATGCACCCGCACGTTGGCCAGCCTGCGCAATGACGTGGTGCTCTTGGGCTTGGCGTCGACCGCGCTGTAGATCGTCTCGCCGAGAACGACAAAGACCATAGGTACCAGATGTGGCCGGCCGGATTCGTCGACCGTGGCGAGTCGAGCAACTCGCGCTTCTTTGAAACGCGTACGCGCCTGGCCGGCGTCCATCGACGTCTTAGGAGCCGTGCACTTCGAACAGGGCGTTCTCGAAACGCTCCATCGCCTGCTCGACGACGCCACGGCCGGACGACGGGAGCCAGTGCACGATGCGGCGGAACCCGGCCGACTCGTACGCCTCGATCACCTTCGGCTCGGCCGGAATTCCCATCACCATAAGATCGATCGGGCGCTCGGAACTGCTACGCAGCTCGGCCGCGCGATCGAGGAGGCCTTCTGTCGAGAAGTTCGGAAACCACGCGTCGCCGAACGACCGCACCCGGTCGAGCACGCCGCGACCGCCACCGCCGACGAGCACCGGCGGATGCGGCCGTTGGGCCGGCTTCGGCCACGACCAAATGCGATCGAAACTCACGTACTGGCCGGTGTAACTCGCTTCGTCGTCCGACCAAATCGTCTTCATCGCTTCGATTCGCTCGCGCATGATCGCCATGCGCACACGCGGATCGGTTCCGTGGTTGGCCATTTCTTCACGGTTCCACCCGGCGCCGACACCGAACTCGAAACGGCCGCCGGAGATGTGGTCGACGCTCGCAACCGCCTTCGCGGTATGGATCGGGTCGCGTTGCACCACCAGGCAAATTCCGCTGCCGACCCGGATTTTTGTCGTGGCGACCGCCGCAGCCGTCAGCGCGACGAAAAGGTCGTAGGTGTGCAGGTATTTGCGCGGCAGCTCACCACCACCGCCGTACGGCGTCGCGCGGCTGGCCGGGATGTGGGAGTGCTCGGGGAAGAACACCGACTCGAAGCCGTGATCTTCAGCGAGCCGCGCCAGCTCTGCCGGGCCCATCGCGTCGTGCGTTGGAAACATTGCGACACCGATATCCATGATCCGACCCTACGTCGGCCACCGGAGGTTGGGCAGCCCGGCCCTAGGTGCGCGACAACAAGCCGACCCGATCGACCAACCTCGGCAGCACTGCGCCCAGCGGTGCGTCGACGAGCAGCGTCGCGTCGAGGTCGCCGCGAGTCGCTCCTTGGTTGACGATCGCGACCGGAATGCCTTGCCGGGCAGCATGTCTGACGAAGCGGTAACCCGACATCACGGTCAACGACGAGCCGAGCACGAGCAACATTTGCGATGCATCGAGCAATTCGAAGCATCGATCGACGGTCGGCCGTGGCACGTTCTCGCCGAAGAAAACGACGTCAGGTTTGAGCATTCCACCGCAGTGCCCACAGTCGGCGATTTGAAAGCCTGCTAGCGCGTCGTCGGCTATCTCGGCGTCACCGTCGGGATTCATCGCTGTCGCGTCGGCGGCGAATCCCTCGTTCAGCCGCTGCAGTCGCTCGTGCAACTGCGCGCGATCACAGGTAACGCGGCAGCCGAGGCAAATGACCCGATCCAACCGGCCATGCAGGTCGATCACGTCGAACGCGCCAGCAGCCTGATGCAGCCCGTCGACATTTTGGGTCACGACGCCGGAGACCAGGCCGAGGCGCTGAAGCTGCGCGACCATGTAGTGCGCGCTGTTGGGGCACGCGGACGCAAACCGCTGCCAGCCGATGTGGCTGCGCGCCCAGTAGCGGCGTCGAGCTACCTCGCTACCGGTGAACGTCTGGAACGTCATGGGCGTGTAGCGGCGCAAGGATCCGTTGGCGCCGCGGTAGTCGGGAATACCTGAATCAGTCGAGATCCCGGCGCCCGTAAGAACCATGACATCACCACTGCTCACGAACTCGGCGAGCGTCTCGAACCCTTCAAGCATGCCCATCACGTTACCTAACCGGGTGCGGATATGAGAGCCTGCGCGGATGGACAAATCGTTCGCGATCAATCGCGCCAACTGGGACGAGCGGGCGCCCGCCCATGCCGCGTCGCCTGACTACCAGTTGCACCGATTCGTCGATGATCCTCGGCATCTGAGCGAGGTCGTGCGGTTCGACGTCCCGAGGCTTGGCGACATCACCGGGTTGCGCGGCGTCCATCTGCAATGCCATATCGGTACCGACACGATCTCGCTTTCGCGCCTCGGCGCGCACATGACCGGGCTCGACTTCTCCCCTGCGTCGATCGCCGAGGCCCGCGCACTCGCGAAGCGCGCTAATGCGGACGTCGACTTCGTCGAATCGAACGTCTACGACGCAGTGAACGCCCTCGGGGCGGAACAGTTCGATCTCGTCTTCACCGGAATCGGCGCTTTGTGCTGGCTGCCCGATGTGAAGCGATGGGCGGACGTCGTAGCAGCGTTGCTGAAGCCCGGTGGCCGACTGTTCATCCGCGAAGGCCACCCGATGCTCTGGACTCTCGCCGACACCAGCTCGGCCGACGACAAACTTCTCGTCGAATACTCGTACTTCGAGACCGTCGAGCCGTTGGTGTTTGACGAGGGAGGAACCTACGTCGAAACCGACGTCGTCTTCACCACGACGACAAGTCATTCCTGGAACCACGGGCTCGGCGAAATCATCACAGCGCTTCTCGATGCCGGGCTGCGGATCACCCAATTCGTCGAACACGACAGCGTGCCCTGGAATGCGTTGCCCGGTGTGATGGAAAAGTCGGGTCCCGACGAGTGGAGCCTGATCGAGCGGCCGAACCGCGTAGCGATGAGCTATACGTTGCAGGCCGTGAAAGCCGGTTAGACCTCGTCGCGCCAACTGTGCATGGGCGCATACCCGAGCACCCGACGAGCCTTGTCGATAGACAGCAACGTTTCGTGGTCGCCAAGGCCCTCGCGCACCGGAACATCGGGAAACACCTCGGCAAGCAATTCGGCGTTCGGCCGCGTCATCACCGTATCGGCGTTCGCGATGACGAACACCTCGCAGCCGCGCGCGTCGTAGTCGAGTGCGAGCCGCACCGCCTGCGCGCCGTCGCGGGCATCGATGTAGCCCCACAGATTCCATTTGCGAGCACGCGCATCAGCATCGAACCCAGGAAACGCCGCATAGTCGGCAGGCTCCATCACGTTCGAGAAACGCAAGCCGATCATCTTCAGGTTCGGATCCCACCGGCAGAATTGTCGAGCCATCTGCTCTTCGAGGAATTTCACCAACGAGTAGGTCGATTCGGGCCGGCCGATGTACTCCTCGTCGACCGGAACGTACGGCGGGGGCGTGTCGAACGGCAGACCTAACACGGTCTCACTCGACGCCCAGACAATGTTCGTGATGCCCGCGTGGCGCGCCGCCGAGAAGACGTTGTACGTCGACGTCATGTTGTTGTGAAACGTAGCCGCGTTCGTCGTCAGTCCGGGCGCCGGGATAGCGGCGAGATGCACCACCGCGTCGACGTGCCCGTACCGATCATCGACACCCGACAGCGCCTCGACCACCTGGCCGTAATCGGTCAGATCGGCCCGCACGAACACGGTTTGACCGGTTGTCGGCTGTTGCGCCGTGGACGGCGGCACCCGGTCGAGGTTCACGACGTCCGATCCGTGCTCGGCGAGATGGGCCACCACCGCCCGGC
>JBOGEK010000436.1:0-2519 GCA_050743645.1 Acidothermaceae bacterium | reverse complement strand
GTCGGCCGCGCCATGCCAACCGTCGTTCAACGAAAGTTCCGCAGCAAGCGCGTCGTAAAGGGCCGCGGCATCCGCCGGCTCCATGCCCGACGCGAAACGCAAGGCGCGTTCGTATTGGGCGGCTGCTTCGCGATGCGACGCGAGTTCGGCAGCTCGGCGCGCGGCACGCGGGGCGTGAAGCAACACTGCGGAGGCGTTGGCCGCTCCCTCGGCGTGAAACGCCAGGCGTGCGTCGTCGCCATACGAAGCTTGAAGGAGCGCATCAAGAATTCGAGCATGGACGGCGGTGCGGCGGTGCGGCCCAACCGCTTGCTCGACAGCTCGCCGGGCGATCTCATGACGAAACCCCAGCCAGCCGGCGTCGTCGACGAGCAAACCGGACCGTAACAGCTCGTCGATCACCAACGACGAGCAGGCTGTAACGGATTCAAGGATAGGCGGCTCGATTCGGGTGCCTATCAGTGCAGCGGCATCGAGTGCCTCGCGTGCCTCGCCGGTAAGTCGCGCCGCCCGGGCCAGCACGGCGTCACGAGCCGATTGCGGTACCTCAGCGATTCCGGCCCGCAATACTTCGGTGACGTAGAACGGATTACCACCGGTCAGCCGGAAGATCGTGGCGACGTCTACCGCAGTGGGTCCCGCCAGCACGCGCACGCCATCAACCGACAACGGCGCGACGTCAATCCGTCTGGTGGCGCGTTGGATCGCGAGTTCACCGAGCGCCACCCGCAACGGATCTGCAGGCTTCACGCCGTCGTCGCGATAGGTGACGACGAGCAGGACCCGCATGGCATCGATTCGCCGGGCAAGGAAGCGCAACAGGTCAAGAGTTGCTTCGTCTGCCCAGTGAATGTCTTCGACAACCACGACCTGCAGGGTCGTCTGATCGTTGAGCCGACGCAGCAGCGCGCCGAACAATTGCTCGCGCGCCGCGCCCGTCAGGCAAAGCTCGCGCAGGTCACCGCCCATCTGATCGGCGATGTCGAAAAGTGGGCCGAGCGGCCGGGGCGTGAACAAGCCGTCACAGGCACCCCACCACCACTGCACATCTGCGTTGTCGCGGCGAAGCTGCTCGACCAACGCCGACTTTCCGACGCCGGCTTCGCCTGGCACGAGCACCAGCCTGCCCTGGCCCGCCGCCGCCTCGCTGACGTAGCGAGCGAGCGATGCGAGCGCGGCCTCGCGTTCCACCAATGTGGAGTAACGCTCCACTACGAGCATCGATTCGCGACGTACCGGCATGGACAAAGTGTCCGCCGCGCGGTGGCTGAGCGCTAGAGGTGCGTGCGGCCACCGCAAGTCGTGCGGACTTTGGATGCTGACGCTGATCATGATGCTCTGCCTGCGCCAGGCGTCGATGCTTTGCCTGCGTCAGGCGTTGATGGTCTCCCGGCGGCAGGCGTTAATGCTTTGCCGCCGTCAGGCGTAGAAGTACGGATCGAGTACGCGGACTTCGGTGATCGTGTCGACCGGGAGATTGTTTCGACGCGCGGTCTCGCGGATCGCCTCGGGATTAGGCGCGTCGTAAATGCAGAAAGTCTTCGCCTTGTCGGTCGTCACGTACGAGTGCACCCAGGTGACGGCGTGCTCGCGGTTGGTGTCGACCACGGCATCGCAGACCTTCGCACCGACGTCGTCGATCGGAACGTTCAGACCGTCGACGAACGAGCGCTCAACGAGATATCTCGGCATGTCAGACCCTTCGTGAGGTGGTGGCTTCGCGTGCTGTCGGCTGAGACGCTAGGTCTTGGTCAGCGAACCGCGGATCGGTAAAGGCCACCTAGATTGGGCTGCGCGACTACCCACCTTGCGTGGCCGAGACGACGCCACGCCGGGCGGATCTGCTGGTCAATACGTACTTGATTGCTCTCGCTATGCCTGACTAAAGTCAGAGGCATGGACGCCGACGCCGTCGCTGCGGTTCGCCACTTCAGCCGCCTCGTCACGCAGCGCGTCGGCGCGCTCGACGACCACTATCTGGCGCGTGACCGCCCGCTCGGCCAGGCTCGCGTGCTCTGGGAGATCGGACTCGACGGTTGCGAGGTCGGCATCCTGCGGGTTCGGCTTGGCCTCGACTCCGCCCAGCTCAGCCGAACCTTGCGAGCACTGGAGGTCGACGGGCTGATCGCATTGGTCGCCCACGACCACGACAGCAGGGTGCGCTTCGCAACGCTCTCGCCGGCCGGCGTCGCCGAATGGCGCGAGCTCGAACGAGCCTCTGATGTCACGGCGAGCGCAATCCTGCAACCGCTGAGCGATCGCCAGCGAACCCGCCTGCTCGAGGCGATGAACGACGTCGAACGGCTGCTGCTGGCGTCGCTCGTCGAGATCGAGCCACGCCCGCCGTCCGATCCGCTTGCCCGGGTGTGCCTGCGTTCCTACCTGAGCGAAATCGAAGAACGCTTCGGTACCCATTTCGACTCAGGAGGCGGCGACGACCAACTCGCCCCTCCACACGGACTTCTCCTTGTCGCGGTCCTGCAGGCCGAACCCATCGGCTGCGGTGGTTTGAAAATGCA
>JBOGEK010000435.1:0-11811 GCA_050743645.1 Acidothermaceae bacterium | reverse complement strand
GACGTCGAGCATGCTGCGTCGGCCTTCTTGACGCCCGACAATGTCCCGCTGCTGCGCGCGCTTCTCGACTTGGCCGACCTCGCGTCCGTGCGTAAGCTGCCGATTCAGTTTCAATAGTGCGGAGGATCACCACGTGCTGACGATCGGGTTGATCGGCGGGATGAGCTGGCAGAGTACCGCTCAGTATTACCGGCTGGCAAACGAAATCGTGCACGATCGCTTGGGCGGTTACCACTCGGCGCAAGTCCTGCTCTACTCGGTCGACTTCGCGACGATCGAAGCGCTGCAGATCGAAGACCGCTGGTACGACGCAGGCGAGGTGCTCGTGACTGCCGCGAAGAGTCTCGAAGCGGGCGGCGCCGACCTTATCTTGATCTGCGCGAACACGATGCACAAAGCATTCGACCAGGTCGCTGCAGCAGTCACAGTGCCGCTCCTGCACGTTGCCGATGTGACGGCGACCGCTGTGCAGAATGCCGGCGTCACGACCGTCGGACTCCTCGGCACCCGTTACACGATGGACCAGACGTTCTATCGCGATCGGCTCGCCAGCCATGGTCTCGACGTACTAGTGCCGGACGACGAAGACCGGGCGCTGATCCATCGCGTCATCTATGGCGAACTCGTTCACGGTGTTTTCAACGATTCGTCGCGCGGCGAGTTTGTCGGTCTGATCGACCGGCTCGCCGACCGGGGCGCACAGGGCGTCATCCTCGGATGCACCGAGATCGAGCTGCTGATTAGCCACAAAGACACGCATTTGCGGGTGTTCCCGACGACCCAAATTCACATACAGGCAGCCGTCGATCAGGCAATTGCTGCATCATGAGTTCGAAAGCCACCCGATCTTGAGATAAGAGGGCACGTGAGCACGTATGCGGCGTCCGTGGCACGGGCGTCGGGCCCGAGCCGTTTGCGAGCCCCACGAGCACGCCCATGGCTCGAAGTGCTCGTGCCGGGGCTGCTTGCGCTGTTGACGCCCCTACCTGCGCTGCTGCGCTGGCCGTTGTGGCGCAACGAGATCGCGAGCGTGACCGTCGCACAGCGCAGCGTCGGCGGGATCTTCCGGGTCTTGCACCACACCGACGCGCCGATCGGGTTGTACTACCTACTCCTGCATTTTTGGCTGAAGCTCGGAACCAGCGACGCGTTCGTGCGCATCCCATCGCTGCTACTGCTCGCCGGTTCCGTCGTGGCGACGGTGCTCCTGGCGCGGGAGACGTTCGGTGGTCACTCCGGCTGGCTAGCGGGCTTGCTGCTCGCACTATCGCCGCTCGCTGTTAACTCAGCCGCCGAGGCTCGGCCCTATCCCCTTGTCATGTGCCTCACGACGGTATCGACGCTGCTGCTCATACGAGCGGCGGCCGACCCCTCAAGGAAGAACCTGCTCCGGTACACGCTGGTCGCCGCCGTAGCCGTGCTTGCACATTTCTTCGCATTGTTGATCCTCCTCGCCCACGCTGCGGCCCTACTACGCCAGCCGCCAGCGGTCCGGCGCCGTTTTCTGCTGCCGTACGGGCTCCTCGCATGCATAAGCGCGCCGCTCATCCTTTTTGCTGCCACCGAACAGGCAAGTGAGGTGGCCTGGATTCCACCGCAGACGCTTCACGGCATCGAATCCGCTGGCTCCCAGATCGCCGGCAGCCAGCCGTTGCTGGCATGCGTCGTCGTCCTAGCGCTGTTTGTGTTGGCTGGTCAGGTCCGCCGCAGGGGCGACTCTCCAACCGCCGAGGCCTGGCGGCAGCAGTTGGTCTTGTATTGCCTGCTGGTACCGCCGATCTTGCTGGTGGGCGGCTCGGTCGTAAAGCCGCTGCTGGTGCCGCGCTATCTCATCGAAACGCTGCCGATGGTCGCCATCGTCGCCGCCGCAGGAATTGCCGCCTTACGTGGTCGCGCCAGGATCAGGATCGTCGCGGCGACCGTTGTCGTCGCCCTCTCGGCCGTTGCCACGTACAGCACCATTCACCACTCGTATCGCAGCGAGGACCCTAAAGCGATGGCCGCCACCGTTGCGAGGCTCGCTCAACCCGGCGACGTCGTCACCTTCGCACCTGCCTACTCGCGGACGTCGTTCGACTACTACTTCGACCAACTGCCTGCGAGCGAAAAATCGAAGCTAACCGACATCGCACTAATAACGCCGGCACAACAAGCAGGCACGCTGTATGCGACCGAACTGCCTGCCGACAAGCTTGCGCAAGCACTCAACGGAAAGAAGCGAATCTGGATTGTCGGCTACGGAGCTTTATTGCCTACGCCGACGGCAAAAACGCCGGAGCCCATGATTGCGTTCGAACAGACGCCGCAGTTTGCCACGTATCACGTCGCTCGGTTGCTGACGTTCGGCGCTGCGCACGCTGAGCTCCTCGTCGGGCCGTGACGAGGAGCTCACGTGGCGATAGCCGGTGCTGGCGTCGGCGCCGCTGATGGCGTCTGACTAGCTGCGGCCGACTGAGCTCTCGCGCGCCTCGAGCCGGTGTGGCGCCCACAACTCGTGCGGCAGGTCGCCTCCGGCATCGGGATCTTCGTCGAGTCGCGTGACGAGTCGCTCAACCGCCAGCTGCGCAATGAGTTGCTTGTCTGGAGAGACCGTGCTGAGCGACGGCGTGTGATAGCGACCGTCTTCGATGTCGTCGAATCCCACGATCGCGACGTCGTCGGGCACCCGAATCCCTTGTGACATAAGGGTTCTCAGCGCACCGAGCGCCAGCAGGTCGTTGTAGCAGAAGACGGCATCGGGCGGCCCGTCAGCATGGTTCAGCAGTTGCTGCATGGCTTCGGCGCCGTCAGCGCGGTGGAAGCGGGGCCGCGGCACGATCAGTGATTCGTCGACCGACCGGCCCGCGGCCTCGTGTGC
This sequence comes from Acidothermaceae bacterium, assembly GCA_050743645.1. Taxonomy (GTDB): domain Bacteria; phylum Actinomycetota; class Actinomycetes; order Acidothermales; family Acidothermaceae; genus JBOGEK01. The sequence continues at coordinate 8,954 of JBOGEK010000435.1, read as the reverse complement.
GGCTCGGTATCCGCGAGTTCGTAGTTGCGCCGTCTCTCCCGACTCGTAGGGCTGGTCACCGATCGCGGCAACCCGACGTCGTCCGATCGAAAAAAGATGCTCGGTGGCCTCGCGGGCAGCGCCGACGTTGTCGATAGCAACGTGATCAAACCCGCCGTCGGCGATGCGTTCTCCCAGTAATACCAAGGGGATTCGAGAATCACGCTCGGAGAGTTCGGCTTGCGAAAGCGCGAGCGGGCTGAGAATCACGCCATCGAAAAGCGCGCCGCGCGAGCCCTGCATGATCATCTCTCGCTCTCGCTCGGGCTCGCCGTCGGTTTGATCGAGGACGACGGTGTAGCCGTGCGGCCTGGCCTGAGTGATGACGGCTCGCGCGAGTTCGGCGAAGTAGGGCACGTCGAGTTCGGGGACGACGAGTGCGAGAACGCCGGAGCGGCCGCGCTTGAGGTTGCGCGCGAGCAGGTTGGGCCGATAACCGAGTTCGGCGACCGCGGCCTCGACCCGCTCGCGGGTGTGGACGGCGACGGGTGCGTAGCCGTTGACGACGTTCGAGACCGTACGGATCGAGACGCCCGCACGCTCGGCGACGTCGCGCAGCCGAGAGGTCGCCACGGTGCTCCTTCGCGTCTTCGGTCTGTCGGCTGCGGCGGATGCCGGTTCGGGAAGTCCGCCGCAAGCAAAGTGTGATCGAGCTAAGTATTGCAACGTGGCAATCGATTCCGCTACCGTCTTGCAACGTTGCATCTCGAGATGTGATGCTCGGAAAGGCGCGTGAGTGGGGACCGCGCCGGAACCGACAGGACACCCCGCGATGCCCTGGTGGCGCAACCGCGTCTGCCGGTGAGGCAACGTGGACGACGACAAAACGGACGAAAGCTGAGGTAGCAATGAATCGGTCCGGAAGGCGCGTGCCGGTGGCGGGCGCCGCGACCGCCGCGAACGGCGCGCGGGGCGGCCGGGTCACGGTGGTGGCCGCGGCGGCGGCAAGCCTGTTGGCGATCGTGAGCCTGGGCGCGTGCAGCTCGAACTCGAAACCGGCCGCACAAGCGGGTGGGTCGACTTCGGCGAGCACCACCAACTCGGGCAGCGCGACCGCCGCCGGCTCGGCGTCGGCGCCGGCGAGCGCGGCCGCGTCGAGCGGTGCTCCCGCCTACAAGTGCGCCGACACCGCCACCAAGCTCACGATGTGGGGCTGGGCGGCCGGCTACAACCTCGCCGTCGACGCGTTCAACCGCAGCCACCCTGACATCTGCGTGACGCTGCAGAACAACGGCGCGGCAAACGACGAGTACACGAAAATCGGCAACACGTTGAAGGCCGGCAACGGCGCTCCTGACATCGCCGAGATCGAGTACTTCGCACTGCCGTCGTTCGAGATCACGAAGAGTCTCGTCGACCTCACGAAGTACGGCGCGAACGACCACAAGGCCGATATCGCACCCGTCGCGTGGGCCCAAGTGAGCCAGGGCAGCGCGGTGTACGCCATGCCGGTCGACCTCGGGCCGCTGGTGCAGTACTACAACTCCAACCTGCTGTCGAAATACAGCATCGACGTACCCAAGACCTGGGACGAATTCGCTGCCGCAGCGCAGAAATTGCACGCCGCCGATCCGAAGGCGGCCATCGCGAACTTCGATCCGACCAACGCGCAGGCCGTGCTCGCGATGATGCAGCAGGACAACGCCTTCCCTTTTAAGTACACCGGTGGTAGCAACTTGACGATCGATTTCACCGGTACGGCGCAGCTGGCCTTCGCGAACTACTGGCAGAAACTGCTTGCTGCCAAGGAAGCCACTACCGCTGCCGACTTTTCGCCCGAGCAGTGGACCGACTTCGACACGGGCGTCGACGCCGTGCGCTTCAGTCCTGCCTGGGGACCGGTCGGCATGCAGCTGAGCATGAAGGCCAGCATTGGTGATTGGCGGGCGGCTCCGATGCCACAAGCGACCGCGGGCCAGATGCTCTCGGGCAACTGGGGTGGTTCGACGATCGCGGTCTTCGCCCAGAGCAAGCACCCGAAAGAAGCTGCTGAGTTCGCCGAGTGGTTCGGCGGCAGCGCCGACTCGTGGAAGATCCTTAGCGGACCGGTCGCCGGCGCATTCCCAGCGTATCTACCGCTGCTCAACGACGCGACGTTCCAGGCGACGACCTTGCCGATCTCTGGTGATTCGCAGCCGAACAAGGTTTTCGCCCAGGCTGCGCAGAACATGATCGCCCCGCAATGGCCGCCGATCATGACTGCGGCGCTGACGCAGTGGACCGACACGTTCGGAGGCGTCACCAAAGGCACCGAGACCCTTCCCGACGCCTTCAAGTCCTATCAAGCTGCTCTGGTGAAGTACGCCAAGGCGCAAGGATTCACGGTCGCTACATCGTGATTTCAAGCGAGACGGCACGCTAGTGAGCAACACGTGGATCCTGGGCTCGGGGGAGGTAGTCCCCCGAGCCCAGGGCACGAGCACGACGGCGCTCGCAAGAACAGGAGCCACCGTGGACGACGAACTCGCGGTACGCGCGCGTCCTTCGGCGTCCGACCGTTCGAACGATCCGTCGAACCGCTCGGCCGACAGCGGGTCGCGATTCGCGCCGCACCGCAAGCGGGCGCGTCGAGCCGTGCGGCGCGATGGTTATGGCGCAATCTTCATCTCGCCATTCGTGCTCGCCTTGACACTGTTCATGATCGTGCCGATCGGCTACGCCATCTACGAAAGTCTTTACACGACGAAGTTGATCGGCGGCACGTCGTATTCGGGATTTGCTAACTACCGTGAGGTCTTTTCGTCGGCTCAGTTTTGGGATGGCGCAAAGCGGGTCGCCGTCTTCGCTGTCGTGCAGGTGCCGCTGACCATCGGGATAGCGGCGTTCTTCGCCGCAATCTTCGATGCAGGGGTGTCTCGTTTCGGCAAGCTGCTGCGAACGATCTACTTCATGCCTTTCGCGGTGCCCGCCGTGGTGGCGTCGGTGATGTGGTCGTTTCTGCTGTTACCGCACCTTGGCCCGTTCAGCAGGCTTGCCAACGCCATTGGGTTTCACAACACAAACTTCTTTTCCACAAAGCTGATCGTTCCGACAATCATCGTGATGGTCATCTGGGAGTGGACGGGCTACAACATGACGATCCTGTTCACCTCGCTTCGCGCGGTCCCTCGCACGGTGACCGAAGCCGCGCTACTCGATGGCGCGTCGTTGTGGACCATCATCTGGCGGGTCAAGATTCCGATGGTGCGGCCGGCGATCGTGATGCTGTGCTTCGTCAATGCGGTCGGCGCGTTGCAACTGTTCACCGAGCCGCAGATTCTGGCCGCATTTCAGCCACAGGCAGTGTCGTTCGGCTTCACGCCGTCCCTCTACGTTTACAACACGGCGATCGGGAGCGCGGAATACAACCTCGGCGCGGCGGCGGCTGTGGTGCTCGGCCTGCTGATCGGTGCCGTTTCGATCGGATCGATGGCGCTGCGACGGCGAAGCGGTGAGTTCGCATGACGACGATGCAGGTGCGCTCGTCGCGGCGGCCTCGCGAGTCGCGCGTCGACGACGACATCGTGCCGTTGCATCTGTACGGGTTACGGCGTGGCACGACAGTGCTCGTGACGGGCGTCGCCGTACTGTTCGCGCTGTTTATCCTGGCACCGCTCGCGTGGCTTGTGATCAATGCGACGAAGACGCAAGCGAACGTCTATCAGACGTTCGGATTCTGGTTCGCTCGGCCGTTCAAGCTGTTCGACAACTTCTCGATGCTGTTCAAGAACGCGAGCGGCGCCGGCGTCTACGCGAAATGGCTAGCAAACACCGCGATCTATGCGGTGGTCGGCGGCGTCGGTGCAACCGCGCTGTCTGCGCTGGCCGGCTACGGGTTCGCGCGCTATTCGTTCCGGGGGTCGAAGGCGATGTTCTACCTGGTGATGTCGACACTGCTGGTGCCGATCACCGCAGTCGCACTGCCGCTCTATCTCGTGTACGCGAAGGTTCACCTCATCAACTCGATCTGGGGCATGGTGTTACCGAGCATGGTGGCGCCGGTGGGTGTCTACCTGATGCGCACCTACATCGATGCGACCGTTCCGCGCGAATTGATCGAAGCGGCACGCATCGACGGCGCGAGCGAGATCGGCGTGTTCTTCAAAGTTGCATTGCCACTGATGGTGCCCGGCCTGGTGACGGTGCTGCTGCTCAGCGTCGTGGCCGTCTGGAACAACTACTTCTTGCCGCTCATCATCTTCAGCCGCAACAGCTCGTATCCGTTGACCGTCGGCTTGGCGTCGCTATCGCACGCAGCGGAGACCGGTAGCAAGGCGCAACTGGTGCCGGTTCTCATCGCGGGAGGGTTGGTCACGATCGCGCCGCTCATCTTGCTGTTCTTCCTTTTAGAAAAGTATTTCCGCCGCGGTGCTCTGCAGGGAAGTCTCACGGGTTGATACATCTCCGTCGCCCGACAGGCGGCCGAGCTGCAACGCAAACAACTGGTTCGTTCGATAGCAAGGGATCACCGATGACCGTCACACCTCGAGGCGAATATCCTCGGCCGCACTTCGACCGCTCGCACTCGTGGCGCTCGCTCAACGGTAGTTGGGATTTCACACCCGACCCCGATTCGACAGGTGCGTCGCACGGATTACCGTCCGACCTTGCGGCCTGGCCTAGGCAGATTGAGGTGCCGTTTGCCTGGGAAACCGACGCATCTGGGATAGCGCAGCATTGGCTGCGCTGCGGCTGGTATCGGCGGCAAGTCGAGGTTCCGGCGGCGTGGGCCGGCCAGCGCATCGTGCTGCATTTCGGCGCGGTGCATCACGTCGCGACCGTGTGGGTCGACGGTGTGCCGGTCGGCACGCACGAGGGTGGCTACACGCCGTTCGAGATCGACATCACCGACGCGCTGAATGGTGCTGTCGGGATCGTCACCGTGCGCGTCGACGCACCTCTCGACAAGCGAAACATCGTTCATGGAAAGCAGCGCAGCGTCCCGCGTGACGACTACGACGGTTGCTCGTTCACGCCGTCGAGCGGCATCTGGCAGCCGGTGTGGATTGAGTCAAGACCGGCGACGTACGTGAGCCGCATTTCCTTGCGTGCAGCTGAGAATCTCGACGCGATCGAGGCGGCGATTGAGATCGGCGGCCAGCACGCGACTGGCGCAATGCTACGGGTTCAGGTGTCGGACGACGCATCCCCCGGCGTCTCGGTCACGGTCGACGCGCTCTCGCAGAATGTCGTGCTGCCGATTGCGACGCCGGTGTTGTGGGAGCCGGCGAATCCGAAGATGTATGACGTCATCGTGGAGTTGGAGAGTGTCGACGGGGTCGATCGCGCGACCGCCAGCACGGGCTTGCGGCAAGTGAGGGTGGCCGACGGGCAGATCTCGCTGAATGGTTCTCGGTTGTACGTGCGCGGGGTACTCGATCAGGGATACTGGCCGCGAACGGGTATCACGGCACCCAATGACGCGGCGTTTGTCACCGACCTCGAACTGGCTCGCGCGGCGGGCTACAACGTCGTCCGCAAGCATTTGAAGCTTGAAGACCCGCGATTTCTTTATCACGCAGACCGGCTTGGAATGCTGGTGTGGGCGGAGCCTGCGAGCACGGGAGTATTTGGAGCGGCTGCCGTCGCTCGGTTCGAGGCGCAAATCGCGCCGATGGTCGATCGTGACGGCAACCACCCGAGCATCGTGATCTGGGGCCTGTACAACGAGGAATGGGGTCTCGACTGGGATGTCCCCGGCGACGAAGCGAAGCAGCAGGCGGTGCGAAACGCCTATCGGTTGTTGAAGAATCTCGATTCGACCCGACCAGTCGTTGACAATTCCGGCTGGACCCATGTGGAGACCGACCTCGTCGACTGGCACATCTACGACGAGACGCCGGCTGGCTGGGCAGCGAAGGTCGGTGCATTGCTTTCAGGTCGGGCAGACCGCTTCCCGGTGAGCATTGCGGTCGACAAGGTCGTCGACAAGCTGCTGATGGCGGCGGCCGGTGAACCTCCCGCCACCGTGCCGAATCTGAACTCCGAATACGGTGGCGGCTACACCAGCGTCGAGCGTGGTTGGAATATGCGTTGGCAGACTCAGGAGTTACGACGTTACGACTCGCTCTCGGGCTACATCTGGACCGAGCTCTACGACATCGAGCACGAAACCGCCGGCATCTACACCTTCGAGCGGACGCCGAAAGACCTCGGAGGTAACGATCCTCGATCAGCGAACGCCGACACGGTGATCGTGGCCGACGTCTCAGCGCTAGAGCCCGGCCGTGACCTCGTCGTTAGCGGCGCTGACGTGGAAATTCGGGTGCAGATCTCGCACCACGGCTCGTCGGCATGCGAACTGCAGCTCGTATCGGCGTGGAGCCCGCGGCTCGCGCCCCTTCAGGCTGCGCAGTTGGCAAGTGCCCGCGATAGTGCTGTGGTGCAGGTCAAGCCGTTCATGTTATCGGACACGATCGTCGTCTCGAACCCGATGCCCGACACGATCTGCGCTGGGCGACTACACATCTTCGCCTTGCAGGGCGACGCCGTCGTGGCGTCGACCTGTATCGACGTCGAACGTGCGTGCAGTGCGGGGAATGCGGGCAGTGCAGGGAATGCGGGCAGCGCGGCGGATGGAGGTAGTGCGCTATGACCGTTGACAGCGGTGTGCGCTGGTGTGTTGCTCAGCAGCGCCGCCGACTCGTCGCCGAATACATCGAGAACAGGCGTTGGGTGACAGTTCGCGAGCTCGCCGAGCGGTTCGACGTCAGCGAGGCGACGGCCCGCCGTGATCTCGACGAACTCGCGAAATCGCAGCAGGTGGTGCGCGTTCACGGCGGAGCCGGCGCCGCTCGCTGGTGATCAGGCCATGACCTCGACGACGAGCAGCACGTTTCCTTCGGGATCCCGCAGCCAGAACATCGGCGGAATCGGGTCGCCCATCCGGCTCACCTCAGCGTCGACGTCAACGCCGGCGGTTTTGAGTTGGGCGTGGAACGCGTCGACGTCGTCGGTTTGCAGGCTGATGCCGGTTTGACGGCCGCCCGTCTCGCCTCCGGGCGGGGGAGGAGCAATCGCGATTACGGTGTCGGCGCCGGCGGGCGCTACCTCGACCCAGCGGTATGCACCGCCGAACGGTATGTCGGTGCGCTTCTCCAGCCCCAGCGGGCCGGTGTAGAAGTCGATCGCCTTGTCGACGTCGGCGACGGGGATCACGACGTTGGCGACCTTGCTGATTCGCGTGGTGGGGCTGGTCATCAGATCCTCCTGCGGTCGTATGCGGTTACCCACCCTAGACGCGCTGACCCGCGAAAACTCATCGCGGCGGCTAGCCCACGTCGCGGCCGAGAGGTGAATCAGACCGGTCGCGACGAGAAGCCATACCGTGAGGGAGACCCAGAAGAAGACGAGCGAAATCGTCGACAGCGGCCCTAAGTCGAATTCCCGTGCCGTTGCTGCCGTTGCGGCTGAGAACATGCCAAGGGGAAAGACGGCCGACCACCAAACGCCTGCGTAGTGCAATGACCCCGCGCGCTGGTCGACACGCCATACCTCGGCGTAGAGCAGCAGCGGAATCCAAGCACCGGCGATCGACCAGATCACCATGGTCAGCGGCCGCGCCCAGGCTATGAAACCGGCATCGCTGAGATAGCTCGCGCTGGCGAGCAGGTGGTCGCCAGCGAGTGCGCTGATCGCGAGCGCACCCATGAAAATCCAACTGTCCGGCGTGACGATCTCGGGCACGAATGGTTCGGCTACCGCGCGATATGCGATCAGCCAGGCCACTGCGCAGTAGCTGAAAAGGCCAAGAATCCAAGCGATGACGGCCACCCAGAGCAGCGCGTATGACCGAGCGTTGACGGCGACGTCGGCTGCGGACGTCGCAAGGCCCGCAGTAGCCACGCACGGTAGCAGCCAGGCACCGTGCGCGTGCTCCCGCAGCTCGGCTCGCGGTCGCGACCGGACATCGCGGATCGCCAGCGGTACAAGGAAAAGCCAGGCCAGCAGGCCGGCGATCGCGAGCACCCACAACGCCCATGAATCGCCGACAAAACGAACACCGAGAACGCCGCATGCCGCAACAGTCGTGAACAGCCGTAGTGCGACGTCCGGATCATTGATCTCGCCGACCGCCGATCGCGGCCGCGCCATGATTCGCAGCACAAGACCGACGGCGAGGACGACGAAGAGCGCGCCTGCCAGCAACCCGAGAAAGTCGCTGATGAGGTGATAGCGATGGTCGCCTGCGGCGACCGACACGATGCCGGTCGCCATAACGATCGCGAACACGTCGGGCGGCAGATCGATATCGAGTAGCCGTTGTAGCCTCACATAGCGATCATGCTCCGCGGATGTCGCCGTGAATCAGCGGTGCCGCCAATCAGAGGTCGTGAGGTGGTCCCGGTTCAGCCGAACCGGGTGGCCTGAGCCCCCGTGACTCAGACCTCCGGCTCCGTGCTGCCGCGACCGAAAAGCCACGGGCGAGGACTAATTCGCCGTGACGGTCAGCTCGTTGCGTTCTTCGAGTTGGGCGATTGCCTCGATCGAAACGATCGCGACGCGGACCGCATAACGCGCGAGCGCGTTCTCGACCGGCCCGCCCGGGTTCTTCAACCTGCGCTCGAGTGCGATGAGTGCGTCGAGTGCGACTTCGATCTCTTTGAACGGTGGCATGGTTGCCTCCTGCGATTCGGCCGGTCGGCTGACCCGTCCGGTTTGCCGAGAAGAGCCGATATCGTGCACTCCTGATACCTCGCGGCCAACGTGCAGCTTGGTCGACGGCCGCGGCCGACACCTAGCGAATCGAACATGCGTTCGAATACGCTCGACCTATGGCGCCCGCTGCCGAGCCGACGATCTTGCATGCGGATCTCGACGCGTTCTACGCGTCGGTCGAGCAACTGCTCGATCCCTCGCTGCGCGGGCGACCAATCGCCGTCGGCGGCGGCGTCGTTTTGGCGGCGTCCTACGAAGCTCGCAGGCTGGGAGTCAGC
>JBOGEK010000434.1:0-5231 GCA_050743645.1 Acidothermaceae bacterium | reverse complement strand
TAACTGCTTGATCAACGCGAGTAGGGGGCAGGCAGCCCAGCCGTCAGTCGGTCATGCCTTTCGAACGGCGGCCCAGCGCGCGGGCGATCTCACGGCCGGCTTGGCGTTCGGCTAACGCCTGCCGCTTGTCGTAGGACTTTTTGCCGTGCGCCAACGCGATTTCGACCTTCGCTCGCCCGTCCTTGAAGTAGAGCGAGAGCGGCACCAGCGTAACTCCGGTCTCACGCGTTTTGCCGATGAGCCGCACGATTTCCTTGCGGTGCATCAACAACTTGCGCGGACGACGGGGTTCGTGGTTGGTCCAGGTGCCCTCGGTGTATTCGGGAATGTGCACGCCCTGCAACCAGACCTCGCCGTCCTTGATGAGGCCGTAACCGTCGACCAGCGATGCCCGACCGGCGCGCAGCGATTTCACCTCGGTGCCGGTCAAGACCAGCCCAGCCTCGTAAACGTCGTCGATGTGGTAATCGTGGCGGGCTTTTTTGTTGCTAGCTATGAGTTTTCGACCGGTCTCTTTCGGCATCAGCCATGCCCGCCAGTGCCGGCGTCAGCGATCAGACCGCTGAGCACCTCAACTGCTTGAGACTCGGCGACGGACGACGGGGTAGTTGTCAGCACCGGCACATCGGGCGTTATGCCGACGCCCTCAAGCGATCGACCGGTCGGCGTGAGATACGAGCCGACGGTGAATTCGATCGCCGAACCGTCGGCGAGTTCGGTCGGCTCTTGCACCGAACCCTTGCCGAATGTGCGTGCACCGACGACCACCGCGCGACCGCGGTCTTGCAGTGCTCCGGTTACTACTTCTGCCGCACTTGCGGTGCCGCCGTCGACCAACACCGCGAGCGGCATGCGGGTATCGCCACCTGATCCGGCGTCCATCTCTAGTGGTTGCGAACCGCGCCGGTCGACCGTGACGACCAGGCCGCCGTCGAGGAACACCGACGCTGTCTTGACACCTTCGTCGAGGAGGCCGCCCGGATTGCCACGCAGGTCGAGCACGATGCCTGCGAGATGCCGAGAATGCGCTGTGCCATCGAAGGATTTGACCTTTGCGCCGACGCCTTTGCTGAATGCACTCACCTTGATGACCATCACCGATCCGGTGATTTTTGCGGTGACGTCGTCGGTCGAAACGCTGGTGCGCTCAACGTCGACGGTGCGCTGCGCGCCGGCTCGGTCGTAGGTCAACGCCACCGATGTGCCGGCGCCGCCGCGCAACGCCGTGACGACGTCAGACACCGGTCGGCCGGCCATCGAAACCCCGTTAACGGCAACAATTACGTCGCCGGATCGCAAACCGTCGGCATCGCTGGGTGACCCGGTCTGCACGCTCATCACAGCGATATCACCCGCATCGTCGTTGTGCACCCACAGGCCGACGCCGGTGTATTCGCCGTCCATCACGTCTTGATACGACGCATAGTCGTTGGGCGAGAAGTAACTCGACCATTTGTCGCCGAGCGCTTGCAACATGCCCTCGACGGCCGCTTTGTCGAGATCGGCGGCTGAAATCGGGGTCGCCGCGTTCTTCTGGATCGTGCTCGCGGCTTGGTCGAGCACGCCCGGCGAAGCCGTCGGCACAGGTGGTGTCGAAGCCTTGTCGGACGACGAAGAGTCGTCGCCCAACACGCCGGTCAACACTCCGCCGCCATAGGCAACCAGCACGACCGCGACCATGATCGCAGCGCGCGTGAGGCGGCGGGTTTCGAACATCGCCCGATTCTACGATCTACCGGGGTCTAGCGCGCGATTCGAATCCCCAACCGGCGCACGCGCCCTCCCTCCCCCGCCCTCTTTCGCTGAGCCCTCGCCTCGGCGCAGCCGGCGACCGATCAGGTGCCTCGTGCGCCGTGGTCGTCGGGATCGGCGGCCCCCGCTGCCTCTTGGCGTCGCTTGCGCACGATGTTTTGCAGCCGGTAGCTGTCGATCACGCTCGCGAGAATCGCTTGGCCAACCATGGCCAGCGCCATTGCGATCGCGACCCTGATGAACATCGTCTGCAACGGCAACGTGTGGTCGATCAGACCATGTTGCAAAGCCGGAAGTGAAAACAACAACGCTACGAACATCGCCGAACCGGTGAGCTTCAGCCGACTCATGCCTGCATCGCCGCCCTTGCACGCAATTGCAATTCGAAGACGAACCGTCGAATTGCGTCCGACTGCTTGTTGTCTGCGTCGAACGCGACGACGACCTCGGTCTGGCCAAGCTCGGTAATCGACGTGCGAATCACGTGACCCTGGATCTCCAGGTGGGTGCCGCCGACCGTCACGTGGATCGTCGCCGCCGTCAGCTCTTCGATCGTGCGCCGTGAGATGCGCACCCGAAAGCCGCCCTCAGAAATGTCGATCGTCGTGCCCGGAACCACCACGCCTGGAAGGAAAAGCAGCACTGCGACCGCAGCTCGTGCCCGCACGTATCGCCGCCGCTGGATCAGCTCGGCATCACCGATCGGCCGCAGCCGCCACAATCGCGGACGGCTCGAGATGTGCTCGACCAGTTCACACCGTTGCTCGTAACGGCCTCGCGGCGAAACCCACGACAGCTGCACCGAACGGTCGCCCGTCTCGAACAATGCTGCATTCGCACCGGTCGGCGCGGCCACGATAACCGTGTCGGCCGCGAGGTCTTCGATCCGCGACGGATAGTCGATGCCGTCTTCGCCGATGCGCAAGGAGACCAGCGCATTCAGCGACAACATGTCGGCCCCCACGCGGCTCACCTCGTCTCCACCAATCGGTCGACGATCAGGCCCGCCCACGCCCCTGGTGTTGCTGGTTTTCCGTCCAGCCATGCAACAGGCATGCCGAGTTGCAGCACCGACGCCGGATCGCTGCTCGCATCGACGTCGGTGACGACCAGTCCGTCGGTGCGGCCCAGTCTGCTTGCCCACCGGGCAACGTCGTCCGTCTTGCGGGTCGCGGGGACGACGAGCCAGACGGCCTCGGCGTCGAGTGTCGCCAGCGCCTGCCGATTCCACCGCGCGGCCTTGACGTTCATCGGCGCATCAACGACGGCAACGGTTGGTGTCGCTCTCTTGCGCCACCGATCGGCACGCACCGACAGCTGGTCGATCGCGGTGACCCTCCTTGCAGGTGCCACTTTCGCCGGCGCATTTCCGGCAGTGACGTAGACGACCGAACGCTCGTCGAGGTCGAGTGAACGCGCGAGTTGGACGCCGGCGTCCCAGGCGCCTTCGCCTTCGCCCACCACAGCGAAGATTTCGCCCGCGCCCGTCGGGGCAACCGGCGCTGACGGCAACGCCCGCAATGCCGACACGAGCACGCCGAGCAGGTCGCCGTCCTCTCGCGTCGGCAACAGGTCGCGGGGCAAACCGATGTCGCGCAGGTCGCGCAACGACAGAGCTTGCTGCGTCGGTCGGCGCGCGGGCATTTTCGACGGCCGCGGTTGCCGTTGCGGCACCGGCTCCGCCATCGTCGGCCGCACGGCCACCACTGCTTCTGCCTCAAGCTGTTGCTCGATAACGACGGCTTCGGCCGGTTTTGCCTTTTCGGCAACAGTTTCGGTGAGTCCGGCGAGAATGCTGGCAAACGACGCGCCGTCTGTCGACAGCGACGGACCGACCGGCGTTGCCGGGCCAGTCGGGATGCCGGGCGTGAACGTCATCGGCTCGTCGTCGTTTTGCTGATCGGACAGCGACATATCGGACGACGAATTCGCTCCCTGCCTTGCACCCGCAGGCACATACGCCGTCTGAATTTCGCGATCACTGATGGCGTCGGCCAGGTCGAGCAGCGAGACGGGACGGCTGATCGCATCGGGCCGCCGCGCTGTTTCGCGGGCCGGCGCGGTTGGGTGCTGGACGGCAGCGGCGACCGACGCTTCGTCGACCTCGATGCTCAGCTCGAAGTGCTCGCGGGCGAAGAAACCACCAACGCCACCGGTTCGAACCTTGTCTGCTTTGACAATGCGCACGTCAGAGCCGTACTCGTGGCGCGCTCGCACCAGAAGTTGCTCCAGATCTGGGCCATCAAGCTGCATTCGCACGGGCCGCCGTCACCGTCCCAACCGTCTCGAGTTGGAGTTGGCCGCCGAGCTCGGCGTACGCGAGCACCGGAAGCCGAGGACTCGCAGTCTTCACCAAGCGGTGCAACGCAGGGCGAAGCTGTGCCATGCATGCCAGCACCGGCACATTGCCGAGTTGTTCGGCGCGCTCGGCCAGCCGATTGGTCTCCACGACGATGTGTTCGGCATCTTCGGGGTCGACGGCAAGGAAACTGCCGTGCTCGCCCGGCCGCAACTTCTCCATGAGGCGCTGTTCGAGCAGCGGGTCGAGGGTGATGACGCTGAGCCGGCCGTCTTGGGCGTACTGCGCCGAGATCGCGGCACCCAAAGTGTTCCGCGCCGCTTCGACAAGCCCTTCGGCGTCCGTGCTGATTCTGGCCCGTTGCGACATTGCCTCGAAGATTCGCACCAGGTCGCGGATCGGGACCTGCTCGTCGAGCAGGCCTTGCAGCACGCGCTGCACGTCACCAAGCTGCAGCAGCGCGGGCGTGAGTTCTTCGACGACGATCGGGTCGGAACGCCTGATCAGCTCGGTGAGCGTCTTGACGTCTTCTCGTGACAACAGCCTCGCCGCATGGTTTCGCACGACCTCGGCGAGATGGGTGGTGATGACGCTCGCGCGGTCGACAACCGTCGCGCCGGCGAGTTCTGCCTGCTGGCGAAGCTCGTGCGGCAACCACTTGCCAGGAAGCCCGAAGACCGGCTCGGTCGTCGCCCGGCCAGGGAGGTTCGCGAGGTTGTCACCGATCGCCAGCACCAGCCCGGGAGGCGCTTCGCCGCGGGCGAGCTCGACGCCGTTCAGCCGGATTGCGTACGCGCCGGGGGGCAGGTCGAGATTGTCGCGGGTGCGGACCATCGGAATCACCATGCCGAGTTCGAGCGCGAGCTTGCGGCGTAGCGCGCGAACGCGTTCGAGCAGTTCACCACCCGTCGTCGCATCGACCAGGTCGACCAGGTCGAAGGCCAGCTCGAGTTCAAGCGGTTCGACCCGCATCTCGTTGACGAGTGCCTCAGCCGAATCGGGTGCCGGTCCAGCCGGCGCCTCTTCTTGAGCGTCCTTCGCCGCTACCGCGTCGGGATCTTTCAGCCGGATGCCGACGATGAGCGCCGTCCCGCCGAGCAGGAGAAATGGTAACTTCGGCAGCCCCGGGATCAGTGCTAGCGCGATGACCGCGGCGCCGCCGATACGGATTGCCTGTCGC
>JBOGEK010000433.1:0-10678 GCA_050743645.1 Acidothermaceae bacterium | reverse complement strand
CTGCCCGGCTGCCCGACTGCCCGGTGCCCAGCTGTCGTGCTGCTACGGCTGGACCGCGCCGATGTAGTCGGACCGGAACGCGTTGTGAATACCGACCTGCTCACCGGTTTGTGGCGCGTCCACCATCTGCCCGTTGCCGATGTAGATGCCCACGTGGTGAATCGTGCCTGGATCGCTGGTGTTCGTGGCGAAGAATACGAGGTCGCCGGGCACCAGTTGCGATTGCGAAACGTGCATCCCGATGTCCCACTGCAGGCCGGTGTAGTGGCCGAGCGAGATTCCGGCCGCCTGGTAGGCGCGCATCGTGAGACCTGAACAGTCGTAACCGACGATGTTTTGGGTGCCGCTATCGGTGACCGTCGGACCGATTTCGCCGGCGCCGGCCCATCGGTACCAGACCCCGATTTGGTTCTCCGCAAAGGCAATCGCGGTTGCGCGCTGCGCAGCCGTCGATACGGAATGACCGCTGCCTGGCACGACTGAGTCGAGTGGAACGCTGCCGGATCCGCCCGAGTTCGAGCCGCCCGAGTTCGATCCGTTCGAGTTCGATCCGTTCGAGTTCGAGCTCACTTGCTGGGCCTGGGCTTTTGCCCTTTCGGCTGCCTCTTTGGCGAGTTCGAGCTGGCGAGCTTTTGCTTCTGCAGCCGCCTTCTTCGCGGCTGCCTGTTCGGCGGCAAGTTCGGCCAGGCCCTGCGCACGAGCAGCTGCGAGATTCTTTGCCTTGCCCTTCAGCACAGCAAGTTGAGCGTTGAGATCGACCTGACTCGACTTGATCTGCGAAACCTGCGAAGCCTGGGCGTTCACGGCTTGGACAGCAGCATCTTTTGCTTTCTGTGCGGCGTTACTTGCTGCCTGCTGGTCAGAAAGCGCTTGATCGGCGGCTTTCTGCGCGTCGTTTTGCGCCGACACCGCCTGCATCATCGTGTTAATGATGCCTTCCCGGTGGCTGGCAATAGCGCTAAGCGTGGCCTCGCGATTGGCAAACTCCTGTGGTGAACCCGACATGATGAGCGCACTGATCTGGCCGACGTTCGATGTGCCGCGATAGCTGTCAGCCGCGAACTGGTTCATCTGGAGTTGGGCCTTGGCTCGGGCGGCCTGCGCGACTGACAGTGCGGCCTGCGCTTTTGTCACAAACTGTTGCGCTGCGGCGAGTTTTGCTTGCGCGCCGTCGTAAGCCTCGACGGTCGCTTCGGCGTTCGCATTGAGTTTGTCGAGCTGAGCGTTTGCGGCGGCGAGTTGCGCTTCTGTTTCACCGATCTGCACAGCTTTCGCATGCGCTGTTGCGCTGGCCTGGTCGACCTGCGATTGGCTCGGAATGACCGGCTTCTTCGCGCCCCACGCCGGCATCGCAGTGGCGGTGATGGCCGCGCACGAAAGTGCGAGCGCTCCGGTCGCGGCAATAAGGCGACGTCCGACCGTACTTACATGCTTGTAATTCGGCCGGCGGCGGTCTTCGGTGAGGTTTGGCAACTGGCTGGTGCGACCCTCGCCGTCCACTACGCCTCCGTCGGCAAAGTAAAAGCCGAGCGCAGGCGTCGATCGGCTGGCGCCGACATTAGCGGCTCAGTCACACAAGCAACAGAAGTCACAAGAATCTCCTCAGCACCACTGCAGGAGTTCACGCTGAATCACATCGATGCAATTTCACGAGAGCCCCTTTTTGCCACACAGCTCTCACTGATTCGGCCGTTCGGCGCAGCAACCTGAGGCGTTCAGCAGATTTCCCGAGCTGGGCGACGTTGCGCTCGTTCTACCGGGCGCTACGTCACCCAACTCAGAGGACAAAGCGCGCGGCGTCCGGGCTCTCGACCTCGGTGTTCGACCAGCGTGGCGCGCCCGCGACGGCCCGCCCGCGAGACTGGCTGACGCCTGCGGACTAAGAACACCGCAGACGTCGACCAACCTCCGCGACCGTTAGGCACCTACGGAACAAGAGCACCGCACACGTCTAACAAACGGCGCAGGTGCGCGAAGCGGACGTCACATCAGTCGGGCAGCGAGCTCCGCTACTGGCGAGCGCTCGCCGCGGGTCAGGCGCACGTGGCCGAAACAGGACTGCCCACTGAACGCCGACACCACGGCCGTGAGCGCGTTCGTCTGCTCCGACAGGAACGGCGCGTCGATTTGCGACGTGTCGCCGGTAAGCACGATCTTCGAGTCGGCGCCGATCCGGGTGAGCAGGGTTTTGCCGACCTGCGGCGACAGGTTCATCGCCTCGTCGACCAGCACGAACGTCGAGTGCAATGTGCGGCCGCGCAGGTGCGTCACCGATTCCATGGTGAGCAGGCCCTGGGCCTTGATGTAGTCGAGGGAGTCCTGGGCGACCTTGCCGCGGCTGCCATCAGGAGTGCGCCGGCGGCGGTCTGCGCCGTCGCCCGACAGTGCCGCCACCGCATCGGTGATGGCCGCCATCCACGGGTCGATCTTCTCGTCGAGCGTGCCCGGCAGGTAGCCGAGGTCGGCATGCCCGACGGGGATCACCGGCCGATACACCGAAAGCCGCTCGAAGCGGTGCTGCTCGACCACCATGTGCAGCGCGGCCGCGACGGCACAGAGCGTCTTGCCGGTGCCGGCGGGCCCGTCGAGCACGATCACCTTGACGTCGTCGTCCAGCAAAAGGTCGAGCGCGAATCGCTGTTCCTTGTTGGCCGCCTTTAGTCCCCAAACCGGGGGCAACGTCTCGAGCAGGTGCAACTGCCCTGCGGCCACCCGGGCCAGGGCCGAGCTGGTGCCGGAGCGCAATACGACGAATGTGTTCTCGGCGAGGTCGTCGGCGCCGGGCACTGCTGAACTCGCGACGCAGTGATGTTCGAACAACGTGTCGACGACGTCGGACTCCGCGTCGAGCGTCGCCCAGCCCTCGGGCCGTGCGTGGGCCGGGACGACGTCGAGCGGGTTGTGCTCGGCGGCCGCCAGCCCGACCGCAGCCGCCGTCAGCCGAAGCGCGGTGTCGTTCGACACGACGAGCACCGGTCCTTCGTCGGGAGCCGCGTTCGCGAGACCGAGGGCGGTGCCGACGATGCGGTTGTCGGCGGTATCGGCGTGCAGACCCTGCTCTTGCAGCAGATGTTCCTGGACCCCGTTGACCTGCATGCGCACCGTGCCACCGAGCGCGCGCTCGTACGGACGGCGTAGGTCACCGCCCGCGGCGAGCCGAAGCTGTTCGATCCGGCGCAGCACGTCGCGGGCAGCCGCCCCGGCCGGGTCCAGCCGCTTCTTCAACCCGTCAAGTTCTTGGACGACGGCCAGCGGCACCACCATGTCGGCGCCCGGATACGCGTCGAAAATCCCTTCGGGGTCTGACATCAAGGCAGAGGTGTCGAGCACGACGGTCTGGGCCATCAAGACCTCCCGGTCGCAGCTACGGTCCGGTGGCGCGGCTGTTGCGCGCACACCTGTCCGGTTCACGCTCACGTCTACCTCATCGGTTTCCGTAGCGAATTCCTGACCGGCTTCCTGTAGTTGCCCGAGCTGCAGACCCGACACGCGGCCCCACCGTCCTCCGCCTCAGCGGTAGGCGGGCAACGCATACCCCGCCTGCCGGCGTTGGCCGGGCCCGGTCGGGCCCGGATGCTCCGATCGTCGTCCTGCTGCCCGTACCGCGGTGGGAGGTTCGCGACTTCGAGCCAAGATCGTGTCGCCGCGCCGGGTGTGGGTAGGGAGCGAGCGCACGAGGTAATCGCGCAAAGGAACGTACAGCTAGGGAGGATCGCCATGGGCGCCCTGGACAAGTTGAAGAACGCCTTCCAGTCGGGGAAGGGCCACACCAAGCAACAGGTCGGCCAAGCAACCGACAACCGCAGCCTCGAAGCCGAAGGCACGGCCGAGAAGGCATCGGGCAACCTGAAGCAGGCAGGCGAAAACGTGAAGGACGTCTTCAAGGAGTGAGCGGCTGGCGGCTCTGCCAAGCTGGCAGTTAAAGCCAGCCGTTTTCTTCTGCTACCCGAAACGCCTCCACCCGGTTGCGGGTGCCGGTCTTTGAGATCGCGGAAGACAAATAGTTGCGTACCGTTCCTTCGCTGAGGAACAGCAATCGCGCGATGTCGGAAATCGTCGCGCCGTCTCTGCCCGCTACCAGCGCGTCGCGCTCTCGCGCGGTGAGCGGGCTGACGCCACCCGCCAAGGTCGCCGCCGCCAGCGTCGGGTCGACGACACGTTCACCACGCGCCACCCGTCGCACGGCTTCGGCCAATTGCTCTGCCGGCGCATCCTTCACGACGAATCCGAGCGCGCCGGCCTCCATCGCGCGCCGCAAGTAGCCTGCCCTGCCGAACGTCGTGACGATCAGCACTTTGCACGATGGCACCTCGGCGGCAAGCGCAGCCGCGGCCGCCAGCCCGTCGAGGCCAGGCATTTCGACGTCCAGCAAAGCAACATCAGGGCGGACGTCGAGTGCCTTGCCGACGATTTCGTCACCGCGCGCTACCTCGGCGACGACCTCGATGTCGGGCTCCAGATTCAACAAAGTGGCGATTGCGCCGCGCACCAGGTGTTGGTCGTCGGCCATCAAAACACGGATCACGGAACCTCGACCCGCAGCCGAAAACCGTGCGGAGCGCCGTTCAACTCAGCTGGTCCGGAGACGACGGTGCCGCCCAATGCAGACGCGCGCTCGGAGAGGCCCGCCAATCCGTGCCCAGCCGGCCCACCCGCGCAGCCTCGCCCGTTGTCGACGATTTCAATCGCGCGCGACTCGACCGTAATGCGTACCCGCTCGGCTCGAGAATGTCGGACGACGTTGGTGACACCCTCACGTACCGCCCAACCGAAAAGGCCACCGAGATCAGCCGGGACGTCATCGACGACACGTGGCAGATCGGCTTCGATGCCAGCAGCAGTAAGCACTTCGCGGGCCGTCGCGAGTTCGGTGGCGAGCCGCACCTCGCGGTAGCCGGCCACTGCATTTCGCGTGTCTGCAAGGGATTCGCGGGCGAGTTCTTCGACCTGCGCCATTTCTTGCTTGGCGCGCTCGGGATCGGCGTCGACGAGCCGGCGCGCGAGTGCGGCCTTGACGGTCACCGTGGTGAGCGAATGCCCGAGCAGGTCGTGCAGATCACGCGCGATCCGCAATCGTTCGCGTTCGGTGGCCAGCTTCGCCACTTCTTCGCGGGCGACTGCCAACTCGTGGTTGGCCCGAATCAGGCTGGTATAGCTGAAAATCACCAGCGACGCGAGGGCGATCGCAACGCCCACGCTCCAATACATGCCGTGCACGTTCCACGGCTTGATGAACTGAGGTACGACCGTCGTGACAACCGCGGCCACCACTGCGAAGGGCACGGATATCTGGCTCGGAAAAACGACCAATGCGGCTGCGACGACGAAGATAAGTGTTGTCAGGCCGGACGCGCCGATGACGGCGGTCGCCGCCAGGCCGAGCACTAGCAGCACGCCGACGACGACGGGCGGCGTCACCGCCCGCTGCTTGTCGCTCCACACCAGTGGGACGACGGCTAGGTACGTGGCCGAAAATGCGATGAGCAAAAGTGTGCCGGCGATACTTGCCGAGAACCGGTGATCGGTCCATGCGCTGCCCAGCGGGCTCAAAAGGTAGACCAGCCAGATGCCGCCGCCGCGGCGCCAGCGCTTGCCACCGGCACGGGCACCGGGTCGGGCAGAACTGTCGTAGCGAAACCATTTAAGAGCCCGCTGGTCCTTCGGCGCGGAAAACCTGCGACGCCACGCGGCAGGCAGGCCTTCTCGCACGTCGGGTCCGATCATGCCCACGAGGTTATCCGCCTCAGACCCGCTTGGTGTCGCTCTGGTACGCCCGGGCGGCCAGCACGGTCAAGACCACAGTCCACGCTGCAATAATGAGCCAGCCGGTGCCATTCCACGCTTTCTCGCCGACCAGGGTGTGACCCGCCTGCACCAGCCAGTAGGTCGGAGTGGCCTGCGACAAGCCGTGCATGAAGCCATGCGTCCCGCCGACCGGCCCCCACGCGCCACCGAGGAACGCGAGCACCGTCACGCCACCGCCTAGCACCGGGCCGATCGAGTCAGGCGTGAACTTGTGTCCGATCAAGATGCCCAGCGCAGCGAATGGAATCAGGCCGACGACGACCAGGCCGAACATTTCGAGGACGTGCCCGACCGTCGCGTGGACGCCAAGTGTCATAGCTGCAACGAAAAGCAGCGCGAGGGAGATCAACGCCATCATGTACGCCGACGCCACCTTGGCCCGGAAGTACGACCTCGGCGTCATCGGGGTCAGCCGCAACTGACGGTTCCAGCCGACCGATCGCTCGCCGGCGATCCGGCCGCCGTTCGACACCATCGCCATCATGGTGCCGAACGACGCCATGCCCGCAAGGTAGTACGTCGGGAACGGAATCCCGCCGAGTTGCTCATGCCGATTCGAACCGGCGATCAGGTAGAAGAGAACCAGCGGGAAACCAAAGGAAAAGAAGAAGAATCTGCGGTTACGAAGCGTGCGTAGCAACTCGTAACGAAGGTAGGTGAGGTTCACGATAGGGCCTCTGAATCGTGGTCGCCGGTAAGAAGAAGGAACGCCTGCTCAAGGCCAGCGCCCGAAATTTCGATGTCACTTGCTTGTGGGTAAGAGCGAAGCAACGCGCGAATCGCTAGGTCGGAGTCGATGCAATGCAAGACGACGCCTTCACCTCGGCGGTCGGAGCTTTTCACGCCGTCCAGCAAATTGAGATCGTCGAGATCGACGGTGGGCAGCGTGGCGCGGATGGTGCGCAAGCCAACGGTTGCCTTGATTTCGGTTGCCGGGCCGTCGGCCACGATGCGGCCGCGCGCCATCAACACGATGCGGTCGGCGTACGTGTCGGCTTCTTCGAGGTAATGCGTGGCGAAGACGACAGTTTTACCCGATGCCGCGATGTTGCGGATCGACTTCCAAAACACATGCCTACCCTCGACGTCCATCGCAACCGTCGGTTCATCGAGAACCAGCAGGTCGGGATTGGAGATCAGTGCGATCGCGGCGCGCACGCGCTGGGTCTGGCCACCAGACAGCTTGTTGGTGATCCGGTCGGCGATCTCGCCGATGCCGGTGATCTCGATGACCTCGTCGATGCTGGCGGGCTTCGGATACAGCGACGCCATCATGTGAAGCAGTTCGCGCACCTTCAGATCGCGAATCAGCTCGCCTGTCTGCAACATCGCCCCGATGGCGCCAATCTTCACGGCGTCGGACGGCGACATGCCGAAAACCCGCACGTCACCGGAGTCGGGATCGTTCAATCCGAGAACCATGTCGATCGTCGTCGACTTGCCGGCGCCGTTCGGGCCGAGCAGGGCGACGGTCTCCCCCGGTGCGACGACGAGATCGATCCCGTCTACGGCGCGTACCGGCCCGAAGCTTTTCGTCAGACCGGTCAGCCGGATGCCAGCCGCGGCGGTCGCTATCTGTGTTGTCGTCATGGATTGAATCTTGGCGGACGGCGGCGATGCGGCCACAGTGTCGAGAGTCGTCAGTACGGCATGACAACCGTCATATCAGGTCGGTGAAGTCACGTGAGACCGGCGAGCCGGCGCACGATCGTGAGGCCCGTTGCGGTGCCGGGCCAATGCCGTTCGACGGGTTCGGCACCCGCGCGGCGCACCACCGAACGCAACGTCAGCGCGACCACGAGCGCGTCGTCGGCGTAGCCGACTACCGGTACGAAGTCGGGGATGATGTCGATCGGCGACGCCAGGTAGGCCAGCAGCAGCCACAGCCGAATTCGAACGCCACGCGGCAGCGAACGATCCCTCGCCAACCGCGTCACAAGTCGGACGACGTCGGGAAGCACTCTCGCCGCCTCCGGCAACACCGCGCGACCACGACCGGAGCGCATCAGCACAACAACGAAGACGAGCCAGACGAGAAGCAGCGCACCCACGATCGACACCAGCAGCGTCGCCCACCATGGCATCTGAGGTATCAGTTCGGGGCGGCGACGAAGACGTGGGAGGCGACGAGGTCGTCGAGTTCTGCCGCTTCGGAACCCTTACCGATGACGAACTTGCCGCCTGCACGTGACACCGGAACCGGGGTGTTCGGTCGTAACCCGGCCCGCCGCAGCCGCGACATCAAATCGGCGTCTGACTGGATCGGCTCACCGATCCGGCGGACCACCACACTTTTAGTGCCGGCCGCAACGGTATTGAGCGCGACGAGGCCGTCGCGAAACTCTACGTCTGACGGCACCTCGCCGAGTTCGGCGAGCCCGGGGATCGGGTTTCCGTACGGCGACTCGGTCGGATGCCCGAGCACCTGCAGCAGCCGGCGTTCGACCGCCTCACTCATCACGTGTTCCCAGCGGCATGCTTCTTCGTGCACGTCGGCCCATTCAAGACCGATGACGTCGACGAGCAGGCATTCGGCGAGCCGGTGCTTACGCATCACTCGAGTCGCGATCGCGCGGCCCTCAGCGGTGAGCTCCATCCGGCGATCGCCCTCGACCTTGACGAGCCCGTCACGCTCCATGCGAGCGACGGTTTGCGACACCGTCGGCATGCTCTGCCCCAACCGCTCCGCGATCCGCACCCGCAGCGGCACCGC
The DNA here is from genome assembly GCA_050743645.1 of Acidothermaceae bacterium. Lineage (GTDB taxonomy): Bacteria > Actinomycetota > Actinomycetes > Acidothermales > Acidothermaceae > JBOGEK01. The sequence continues at coordinate 2,160 of JBOGEK010000433.1, read as the reverse complement.
GCCCTCTTCTTCGAGTTCGAAGATCGTGCGCAGGTACATCTCGATGGTGTCGATCAGGTCGTGGGGGTTCACCCGACGATTCTCTCAGTACCGGACGTCGAGTGCGACCGCGCGATCACGCCGACAGCGAGTCGGCCCAGGTTTTCCTTTCACGACAAGGTAAAAGTGGCAGTTGAAAGCGATTCGTTACGGGGCCGCAAGCGGCCTTAACCGCAAATGTCTCGATCAGAGTTGGCCCTGCACGGGGTTAACAAGTAGCTGACCGGCAGCCGCTGGCTCGACGGCCTTGGCCATCACGCGCTTCGACCGTGGCGGCGCGACGACGAATGCGCCGACCACCACGAGGTAGCCGAGCCAGCCGATGAGTTCAATAACCGCGACCGACGGACGCAGGCCAAGCACGCCGGTAAACAGCGAGGCGAGCGGAGTGCCCGGTCGCACCAGCCAGCTCAAGTCGAGCGCCTGCGCCTGCCCGACGTTGAGCCAGTTCGCCTCGTTCGCGGTGTGTAAGGCGCTCATGACGAGTCCGGCCGCGACAACCACGAGCACGACCCCTGTGGCCTTGAAGAACTTGGCCAGGTTGATTTTCACCCCACCGCGGTAAATGCCCCAGCCGATAGCGACTGCGACCAGCAGACCCAAGAACACGCCGATGCTCGGAAGGGCGCCGTGGCTGCTTGGCTGCTGCAAGACCGCGAGCACAAAAACCGCGGTTTCGAACCCTTCGCGCAGCACCGCCAGAAACGCCATGACGACGAGCGCGCGGGCAGAGCCGGTGGCTAGCGCGCTCGCCGCTGCGCCTTCGAGTTCTTTCTTCATGCCGCGCGCGTGCTTGCGCATCCACAAAATCATCACGGTGACCATGCCGACCGCGAGCGCGCCCACGACCGTTTCGAGGCCCTCCTGCCCGCGCTGCGGCAGGTCGGCCGCCACCACTTTGAGGACGACGGCGATGCCGACGCACAGCACGACCGCCGCGATCACGCCGAGCCAGACTTGGCGCAGCGCGTCACGTCTGCCCTGCTTACCAAGGAACGCAGCGACGATGCCGACGATCAGCGCCGCCTCAAGACCTTCACGAAGGCCGATGACGAAGGTCGGGAGCACGGGATGCCTTCCTGATCGGGAGTGGTTGCCGTAAGGCTTGCCTTACTAAGGCTAGGCTAACCATACTGACCGGGGCGGTGACCATCAACCCGGTCGGCGATTAACCTGGGCCGGTGCCTCGTTCCCGTCGCATGGCCGTCGTCCCCGCGCGCGCCCTGGCGCTTTCGTGTGCGCTCGTCGTAGCGGCGACCGCTGGCTGCACGAGCCACCGATCGACCGGCCCGCGCGCAAGCCTTTCGGCGGACGACGCAACCCCTGCCACGTCGTCCGCGAACTCGAGTGCCGCGAGTTCGACGAACCCGCAGCCCCAGACTTCCGCGCCGGTGACGCCGTCGACTCCGCGACCGAGCGCGACCGCGTCGATTGCGGCCCCTGCGCCTCCGCCGGCCACCGTTGGCGAGGCGACCACGGTGACGACGCCAACCGCGGAGGCGATACCCGGCCCGACTGGCGCTTCGACGTCCGCCCCTGCATTCGCGGCGACGACTAGCACGGTCACGGCGGCGCAACTCGGGGCTAGTTGGCATGCCGGATGCCCCGTGGCACCCGCCCAATTGCGTCAGATTTCCTTGTCTTATTGGGGTTTTGACGGCGCCGCACACACCGGCGTGATCGTCGTCAACGCAACCGTTGTGCCTGCGGTTATCAAGGTCTTCGCGAGGCTTTACACCGACCGGTTCCCGGTCCGCCGTATGGAGCCGGTCGCCGATTTTGGTGGCAGCGACGACGCCTCAATGGCGGTCGACAACACATCAGGCTTCAACTGCCGGAATGCGGTCACCACCGGCCCGGCCGCCTGGTCGGCACATGCTTACGGCGAGGCGATCGACGTCAACACGATCGAAAATCCTTATCTCGAAGGCGGAAAGGTGCTCCCGCCCGCTGGCGCAGCCTTCGCCAAACGCACGCCCTACCGACCCGGAATGGCCGTCGCAGGCGGCGAACTCGTGAAGGCGTTCGCAGCGGTCGGCTGGCTCTGGGGCGGTCGCTGGACCGGATCACCGGATTATCAGCACTTCTCGTCAACCGGAGGTTGACGAGAACAACAAGCAG
>JBOGEK010000432.1:0-3707 GCA_050743645.1 Acidothermaceae bacterium | reverse complement strand
GCTGATGGCCGAGTCGGTGCTCGGGCAGTCGCCGCCCGACGACATTGACGCGCCCGACCCCGTGGCGGCGGCAGCCGCGGCGCTCGAACCGCTGTTGCCCGAGCCGCTCAGTTATGTGTTGCTGCAGGCCGACCTCACAGCGGTCGCACCAGGGCCGCTGGAAAGTGAGCTCAGCCGCGAGCTTTCACTGGTCGCCGACGTCGAATCGACCGGCGGCGCCACAGTGTTCCGGTTCAGTGACGTCTCGATTCGGCGCGCCCTCGACGCGGGCCGCAGCACTGCTGACATCCACGCGCTGCTGGGCACGCGTTCCCGCACCCCCGTGCCGCAACCGCTGAGCTATCTCGTCGACGACGTAGCCAGGAAGCACGGCCGCATCCGCGTCGGCGTTGCCGGTGCGTACGTGCGGTGCGACGACGACGCCGTCTTGACCGAGCTGTTGGCCGACCGCCGCGCTGACAGCCTGCGGTTGCATCGGCTGGCGCCGACCGTCGTCGTCAGCCCGCTCGCCCCAGAGCGGGTCGCCGACCGGTTGCGTGAGCTCGGCTATGCGCCGGCCGCCGAAAGCCCCGACGGTGGAATGCTGCTTCGCCGACCGGACGCCCGTCGCGCCCCGGCGCGACCGCGAGCGGCAAGACGGCGTACCGAACTCGCCGCCCCAGGGGCGGCAGTTGTCGATGCCGCCGTCCGCGCCATCAGAGGTGGCGACAAAGCGGAGACGGCGGTCAAGCGCGAGATCGTGGGCGGCTCGGCGTCCGGTGTGCTCCCGCATTCGGCATCGAGCGAGACCCTTGCCGTGCTGCGCGACGCCGTGACAGCTGGCCTGCCCGTGTGGATGGGTTATCTCAACGCGCAAGGGCAAGCGAGCAGCCGCATCGTCGAACCGCTACGGCTAGCCGGTGGGTATCTCACGGCGTACGACCACCGTCGCGAAGAGGTGCGCACGTTCGCCGTCCATCGCATCACCGGGATCGCCGCGCTCGAGGCGGTGCCCGACGACGACACCAGCGGCCGGGACGTCACCAGCGGCCGGGTCGGCGGAGTCGGCCGAGTCGGCGGAGTCGGCGGAGTCGGCGGAGTCGGCGACGATCTCGAGGGCGACGACGCCTCGGCGATGTAGCGACACGATCCCGGCGCTATTTGATCGAGCCGGCCGTGAGCCCGCTGACGACTTTACGTTCGATAAAGGCGAACAACACGATGACGGGGATCGTCGCGATGACCGACGCGGCGAACAGGTGCTGCCATTCGATGCTGTAGGCACCGATGAAGCCGTTGATGGCCACCGTGAGGGGTTGTTTGTTCGGCGTCTGCATCAAGGTGAGCGCGACGATGAACTCGTTCCACGCGGCGATGAAGGTGAAAACGAGTGCGGTGACGACGCCGGGTGCCGCGAGTGGCAGCGTCACGCGGAAAAGCGCGCCAAGCCGGCCGCTTCCCTCGACCATCGCTGCTTCTTCCAGCTCTTTGGGGATGGAGGAGAAATAGGCGTTGAGGATCCAGATCGCGAACGCCATGTTGAACCCGGCGTTAACCAAGATGAGTGCCCACACGCTGTTGAGCAGGTGGAAGCTCAAGAACTCACGGTAAATACCGACCAGCATCGCGGTGGGCTGAAACATCTGGGTAATGAGCACCAGCAGCAAGAACGCGAGCCTGCCGCGGAACTTGCGTCGCGCGGTGAAATACGCCGCCGGCATCGCGACGAGCAGCACCAAAAGCGTAGACCCACCGGCGACGAGCAGCGTGATTTTCAGGTTGGTGCCGAGACCGGTCTTCCACAGCGTCGAATAGCTCGACCACGAATAGTGATGCGGCAGGATCGACGTGGTCTGCAATTCGGCTTGCGGTCGCAGCGACGTGATGAACATGTCGAGGTAGGGGAAAATGAACAAAAACGCGATGAAGTAAGCCGAGACGACCAGCACGACCGTCTTCCAGGTCGGCCGACCTTGGCGTTTCTTCGTCGGCCGTCGTGCGGCAACCGGCATTTCTGCGGCAAGCGTCGCCATCTCAGTCGACCTCGGCCTTCCATCGGCTGATCTTCAGGAACAGCCCGACGATGATGACCACCAGCCCGAAGTTCACGACCGACATCGCCGCGGATTCACCCAAATCCTTGCCCTTCAAGATGTACATAAAGACGGTGGTGGTCGTCGTCGAATAGCCGGGCTGGCCGTGCGTCATCGCCCAGATAATTGGGAACGAGTTGAAGACGTTCATCACGTTGATGAGGGTGGCGACCGTGAGGGCGGGCCGGAGCAGCGGCAACGTGATCGTGCGGTAGGTGTGCCAGCGACTCGAACCGTCGACGAGCGCGGCCTCGTACACCTCACCGGGAATCGTCGAAAGCCCAGCCATGATCGTGTAAGTCGTGAACGGCAACGACACGAAAATCGCCACGAAAATCAGCCACGGCATCGCGGTCGATGATTTTCCGAGCGGGTCGGCCGACGCGCCGTTTAAGTTGCCGAGCAACCCGACGTCGTGCAAAAGCACGTTGATCAGGCCGTAGCCCGGGGTCAACATCCACTTGAAGACGATCGCCGTCATCAGCACCGACGCGGCCCACGGCGCGATCAATGCCCAGCGGGTGATTCGTCGTCCGGGAAATCTTTGGTTGAACAGTTGCGCCAGACCGAGCGAGATCACCATGGTGACGGCGACGACGACAACAACCCACACAATCGTGCGTTCGACGACGCCTTTGAACGCCAGCTCATGGAACAGGTTGGTGAAGTTGCGCCAGCCGTTGCTGCCCTTGATCTCGCCGTAGCTGCTGACCTTTTGGAATGACGTGCGAATCATGACGACGACGGGCCAGAGCACTACGAATGCGATCAGCCCGACCGCGGGGCCGATCCAAAGGAGCGGCGCGAACGCGCGTGCAAATCGCCTGCCCGGCGACGGCTTACGGCGGCCGGACCGTGGAGGAACCGACGCCGGCCCGGCCGTTCGGTGCGCCGCCGTGGCGTTGGTCATCGAAACATCTCCTCTGGCACGGCTACCGGTGTTCAGTCTGGACCGAAGCGGGTTGGATTCGCTCGCAATCGGGCCCGAATCGGCTGAAGAAGTCAGGCGGGACTCCGACCGAATCGGGCCCGACCCGGGGCGTTATCCGCACCGGGTGCGGCTTCCGGCACCGGGCGGTTGCCCGGTGCCGGACGCACGCGTCCCCTTGCAGCGTCAGCCCTTTTGGGCAGTCTGCTGGAGCTGGTCAAGCACTGACTTCGGGCTGCCGCTCAGCGCGGTGCCGATGGTCTGCTTCATCGCGGTGTTGACGGCCGGCCATGCGGTGTTGCTGGTCGGGTAGAACGTGGCCGTCGGAAGCGCCTTGAGGAACGGGGCGAAGTCGGCGTTCGACGCGAGGTCAGTCGTGGCACCCTGCGTTACCGGCAACAGGTCGTAGAGGTTGTCGAACGACTCCTGGTACTTGTCCTGCAAGGCGAAGTCGAGGAACGCCTGGATCTGCTGCTGGTGCTGACCATTGGTCTTGAATGCCCACAGCCAGTCACAAACGCCGAGTGTCGTCGTCATCGGGCCGGTCTTGCCGGGGATCGCGCTGACGCCGTAGTTGGCCTTGCCCTTCACCTGCGGCAAGAAGCCGGGCGACCCGTTGGTCATGCCGACCTTGCCTGCCGCGAAGTCGGCCCAGCAACCCTTGGTGCGGTCGACCGTGCCCGGGTTCGGCTCGGTGTCGCCGGCCT
>JBOGEK010000431.1:0-8589 GCA_050743645.1 Acidothermaceae bacterium | reverse complement strand
GGTGACCAACATGGCAACGGCGGTGACCACGAGGTAGCTCGTGAAGAGCAATTCAACCGAGCTCGGCGAAGCCTTCAGCTGCTTGGAGAGAGCTGGCAGGATCGGGTCGACCAATCCGATGCCCATGAACGAGATGACGCACGCGAACGCAACGGCGAAGACGGCTTTTGGTTGGCGAAACGGACTCGCGGTCGGCTCGTGGGAAACGCTCATCGGCGGGGTCCTGCCTGTTGCTGTCGCTTGGGTTCTTGCGGTTGCTTTTCCTGCGGTTGCTGGTGTTCTCGCGAAGGCCTTGGTTGCGCCGGCCGGTGTTGTCGGTGTTCGTGCGGTTGCTGGTGTTCTGGCGATGGCTTAGATTGCGCCGGCGGTGGTTGCTGCGGCGTGCTCGGCGTGATGTCGGTGTCCGCCAGCCGTTGGATCGCCGGCAGCGCCGCAGCCAGCGCGGCGATGTCAGCGGTATCGAGCTGGCGCAATTCGGTGCGCAGCGCTGTGGTGCGCGCGACATGGCGTTGTGCCAGCACTTCGCGCCCTGCGTCGGTGATCCGCACGAGTGCGGCGCGTCCGTCAGTGGGGTCGGCGACCCGCTCCGCGTGACCGGCGGCTTCGAGCCGGTTCACCAGCGTCGTCATGCCCGGCTGGGAGATTGCTTCGTGGTCGGCAAGCTGTGAGATACGCAGCGGGCCTTTCGACGCCAGGGTGTCGAGCGTGGTTACCGTGCTCGTGCTCAACTGGCTCGGCGCGTTGCGGCGCACCCACATCGCCAACTGCTCAATCGCCGCGGCGATTGCGCCGGCGGCGTCGATGCGGCCGACTGGATTTGCCGGGTTGACCGGGTCGGCCAGGTCAGCTCCGTGCGCCTGATCGTCTGATTTAGCGGCGTCCATACGACAACTGTATAACATACTTATATAAACTACGGATGGTTAGGCCGCACGGACTGCCGCGACTGTAGACATCTGCGTACTAAGAAGACCGCAGACGTCTGTCGGTCTGTCGGTCGGCGACCTGCGTCGGTCACCACATGCCGGCGGCCGCCGCTTCCTGCTCGGACGAGCCGGACGAGCCGGACGAGCCGGACGAGCGGGCCGGACGAGCCGGATGAGCCGGATGACGGAAGCGCTATCCGTGGCCGGCGCCCACCGCTTCTTGGTCGGATGAGCCGGACGAGCCGGACGATGGAGCGCCGGCACCACGCCGCATGTGTAGCGGAGTGGCGAAGCACAGTGCGGCGACCAAAGCGATCAGGATGACGGCGGCCGGAAGCAGGACCGATTGCGACATTGCCGTGGCGAAGCCGGACCGCAGGGCGAGCGGCAATCGGACGCCGCTGCTCTGAGCGGCTGCGCCGCCTGCGGAACCCGGCAACTCGGCGGCCAACCGAGACTGCATCAGCACGGCAATGCTCGCGCTGCCGAGCACGGCGCCGATCTGCCGCGTCGTGTTGTAGACGCCAGAACCTGCCCCGGCCCGTTGCATCGGCAGGTTGCGAGTCGCGGTTGTGCTGAGCGGCGACCACATGAACCCATTCGCGACGCCGAGCAACGCGATCGGCAAGAGCAACGCCCAGATGGCGGCGTCCGGCTTCATGACGGCGGCGAGCCAGGCGAGCGAGGCGGGAAAGCAGACGAGTCCGACTCCGGCGACGTAGCGGGGGTGCACCCGGTCGGCGAGTTTGCCGACGAACGGTGCCAGTGCCCCCGACAAGACCGCCATCGGGATGAGCAGCATCGCCGACTTCGTCGGGCTCAAGCCGCGGACCTCCTGTGCATACAGCATGATCGGGAAGCCCATGGCGGTGATGGCGAACCCGACTGCGGTGATGGCGACGTTGGCGAGGGAGAAGTTGCGGTCACGGAAAAGCGACAGCGGAACCAGCGGTTCGCCGGAGTTGTACCGCTGCCAAACCACAAAACCGACCAGGACGACGAGACCCGCGCCGATCAGCGCCCAGACGCCTACGGACCAGTTGTAGGTCTGGCCTTCCTGGATGCCGAACACCAGGCAGAACATGCCGACGGCACTGAGGCCGACGCCGACGACGTCGAAGCGGTGCGCGTGGGTCGGCAGCGCAGGCACCAGCCGCCACGCCAGCACGAAGCCGACGACGCCAACCGGCACGTTGATGAAGAAGATCCATTCCCAGCCGAGCGCGTCGACAAGGACGCCGCCGACGATCGGGCCGACCAGTGTCGCAACACCGGCGACCGCACCCCACATGCCCATCGCTTGGCCGCGCTTGGTGGCGGGGAAGATCCGGGTGATCACGGCCATCGTCTGCGGCGCCATCATGGCCGCGCCGAAGCCCTGGAAGATACGCGCGATGATCAGTTGCTCGATCGTGCCGGTGAAGCCGCACCACGCCGAGGCTGCGGTGAACAACAGGAGCCCGGTGAGGTAGAGGTTCTTCGGGCCGTAGCGATCCCCGAGGCGGCCGGTGATCAGCAGCGGCACCGCGTACGCCAGCAGGTATGCGCTGGTGACCCAGACCACCGCGTTCACGCCGGCATGCAGCCCGTGCATCAACGCCGGCGTTGCGACCGAGACGATCGTGGCGTCGACCAGGATCATGAAGAAGCCGAGGCACAGTGCCCACAACGCGGGCCACGGTTGGATCGGTGCGCCAGTCGCGGTACGGGGTCCAGGCGGCGTTGCGGCGTCGCCGGCGCTCGTCGGTGTCACTCCTGATGTCGCCATGCGCGCCTCCTGATCGGCTCGATCGGCGGTCGAACATTACGCCGGGCACCGCGGTGATCACGCGCGGCTCGCCCGCTCCCGTGCCCGCGTTAAACGGGTGACGGGCCCTTCGAGGACGGCGGCACTTCGTCGTCCTGTCGTACTGTGTTTTGCGTGGAAACCGTCCGCTCGTTGATCGACTACTCGCTCGCGCGCCGAGCGACGCTGGTCTCCCTTTTCCGTGGGCAGGCCACCTCGACCGACGTCTGCGACGCCCACCCGTACCTGTTACGTGCGGCAAAGTTCCACGGTGAGCCCACCGACGAGCAATGCCCCGTTTGCCGCCGCGAGATGCTCACGCACGTCACATACACCTATGGCGACGCACTCGGGCAGTACAGCGGTCGCATCAAGGCCACCCGCGAACTCGCTCAGATGGAGACCGAGATCCACGAGTTCAGCGTGTACGTCGTCGAGGTGTGCCAGAACTGCGCATGGAACCACCTGGTCGAGTCGTACGTCCTCGGTCATGGGCGGGTGCCCGAGCGGGCGACGACCCGGCAGCGTAAGCGGGCCATGTCTGACTAACGCTGCTCTGACCAGCGCTGCGCGTTCCGTCGGGCCAGCCCGGGGGTAGATCATCGGACACCGACGACGTGAGGTCCACCTGTTGTGAAGATCGACTATCCGCGCGCGGGTAAGAGTGGCGTCCGCCGGTTCGTCCCTTCATGGAAGCTCGTCTCCGGGCTCTGCGGGATCGCCATCTTGTTACTGATCGGCCTTTTCGCGCTGGGCTACGCGCTGGTCAAGGTGCCAAACCCGTCGAGCATTTCGCTCGCGCAGTCGGCGTCGGTCTTCTACTCCGACGGCAAGACACCCGTCGGTGAGGTCGGTGCTCGCAATCGCGAATCGGTGCCGCTCAGCGACGTGCCGCTGCCGGTGCAGCACGCAGTATTGGCCGCCGAAGACCGCAGCTTCTACTCCGAGCCCGCGGTGTCGCCGCTTGGAATCATGCGGGCAGCACTCGTCGACCTAAAGCATCGTGACTTCGTCGAAGGCGGCTCGACAATCACCCAGCAGTACGTGAAGAACGCCTACCTCACGCAACAACGCACGCTGACCCGCAAGGTCAAGGAATTCTTCATCGCGATCAAAATCGGAAAGACCCATTCCAAAGACGAGATCTTGCAGGATTACCTGAATACGATTTATTTCGGTCGCGGCGCCTACGGCATCGAGGCCGCGTCGAAGGCCTACTTCGGCAAGGACGTTTCGAAGCTGGACGTCGAAGAAGGTGCCGTGCTAGCGGCCGCGATTCAGGCGCCGTCCTATCTTGATCCGGCCTTGAATCCCAACGATTCGAAGGCCCGCTGGAATTACGTGCTCGACGGCATGGTCAAGAAAAAGTGGATCAGCGCGGCCGATCGAGCGGCGGCCACGTACCCGGCGTACCTACCGCGCGGAAACGGCGACTTGTCGGGTCCGAACGGCTACCTGCTGTCGACCGTCGAAAACGAGCTCGAAGCGAAGGGCATTTCTGAGAACGAGCTGAACCGCGGCGGCCTAAAAGTGACGACGACGTTCGATTCAGGGATGCAGGGTGCGGCGCTCAAGGCAGTTGACACGCTCGTCGGCAATGGCAAGGTGCCGCCCGATGTGCGCACCGCCCTGGTTGCCGTCGAGCCTGGCACGGGCAAGGTGCTGGCGATGTACGGCGGTTCCGACTACTTGACCCGGCCGTTCAATGACGCGACGCAGTCGATTCCGCCGATGGGCTCGACGTTCAAGGCCTACGTGCTCGCGGCCGCCTTGAAGGCGAAGATGGGTTTGTCGACGACCTTCAGCGGCCGGTCGCCGCAGACGATTGCCGGCCAGAAGTACGTCAACGACAGCGGCGAGCAGTTCGGCAACATCAATCTCGTGACGGCCACGGCGAACTCCGTGAATACGGTGTTCGTGCAACTCGGTGAGAAAGTCGGCGTCGACAAGGTGATCGCGGCCGCCCATGCTGCCGGCTTGCCAGCCTCAACGAAGCTTTCGAAGAACGGTTCGATGCTGCTCGGCAGCGACTCGACGCATCCGATCGACGAGGCGGCCGCCTACGCCACCTTCGCAGCCAAGGGTGTTTCAGCCACGCCGTACGTCGTCCAAAGTGTTGTTGACGCGAGCGGAAAGGTCGTCTACCAAGCGAAACCGCAGACGACGCAGGCATTTTCGCCCGCTGTTGCATCTGACGTGACGTACGCGTTGGAGCATGTGATCACGTCAGGTACGGGTAAATCGGCCGCGATCGGGCGGCCGGCCGCAGGCAAGACGGGCACGACGTCGGGCAACGTGTCGGCCTGGTTCGTCGGATACACGCCGCAGGTCTCGACGGCGGTGACGATGTTCCGCGACAACAACGCGCCGCTTGCCGGCATCGCGGGCTACACCCAGATTTATGGCGGAACGCTGCCGGCCCAGATGTGGGCGGCTTTCATGAAAGCGGCGCTCGCCCACACCAAGGTCGTGCAATTCCCACCGGCTGCGCATATCGGTGCGCCGCCACCGCCGTCCGCACCGCCGTCTTCTTCGGCCCCGCCGTCGTCGTCGGCCCCTGCGTCGCCGAAGGGATCGGGTCCGGCGTCGAGTGGTCCGCCGTCACCGCCAGGTTCGCAGCCGGCTTCGCCTCCGGCGGGGCCGGGCACGCCGACGGCGACATCGACGCCGACCGCCACCAACAAGCCGAAGCCACCCGCGAAACCACCGGCCAAGCCCACCGCAACCGCAGGCCAAGGCGCAGGCGCCCCGTCGGGCGGCGCGGTTGCACATGGCGCCGGGCAGGTCAGCAGCGTCGGACCGTAACGGTCGGCTAACTGTGTCCTAGCGCAGCCGACTCGGCGACCGCATCAGCGTGTGCGTCCGAACTTAACTGTGAGCATTCGACGGTCGTTCGGGTGCGGCGAGCGGAACACGAATCCTGTCGGCCACCGCGGACAGGGCCGCTGGGTCTGCGGGCGAAGCCGACCACGGCCGCACCAGTCCGTCGTCCGACCAGCGCGGAACGACGTGTATGTGCAGGTGGAAGACGTCTTGCCACCCTGCCGTCTCGTTCGCCTGGAAAAGGGTGAAGCCTGCGGGGCCGAGCGTCTCGCTGAGCAGTCGAGCTACCTGCCATGCCGCGGACATCACGGCCGCTGCTTCGGCCGGGCTGGCGTCGAGGAGGTTACGTGAATCGCCGCCTGACCTGGTGGCTGCCTGAAGTAGCAAGTCACACCCGCATGCAGCGGGGAAGAGCCGGCCGTCACCCTGCAAGCCTGGGGCCCTGGGCCGGAACCGGCAAAACACCGAACCACCCTTGGTCCGGTTGCGGACCGGACGGCGAACAAGTACTCGGCTTCGGCCGGGTCAAGGAGAGCCGGTGCGTCCCAGCAATAGGACACACGCAGTAAGTTGCACGGCATGGATGAACGCCCGGCTCCGTCGCTGGTGAAGCGAGCGTCGAACGACCCGGTCGTCGCGCCGACGATCGAAGACCCGTTCGTGCGGGGCGCGAGCAACGGCTGGGGCGGTCGCCTCGGCCGGCACGTCGCCCAGGGCCACAACTGGTGGAGCCCGATGCGCGTCATCATCTTGTTGGTGATCGCGTCGTCGTTATTGATGTACGCGCAGAAGGCGCCGTGCCGTTCCCAGCCATGGAACGGGTTCCAATACAGCCACGCCTGCTACAACGACGTGTATCCGCTGTACTTCGGCGAGGGCCTCGACCAAGGCAAGATTCCGTACCTCGACACCCACGGCACGAACAACGACCAGAACGTCGAGTATCCGGTGCTTATTGGTGCTGCGATGGAACTCGGTTCGAAAGTAGTCAGCGCCTTCTCTTCGTCGTCCGACTCGACGCACAAAGGGCGGCGGTTCGTCGACGTCACCTGGTTCATGTTAATGATCGCTGCGCTGGTGACGGCAATCGCCACCGCGCTGACGAACCGGCGACGAATATGGGACGCCGCGATGTTTGCCGCGGCACCGTCGTTGATTCTCGCGGGTCTTATCAACTGGGACCTGCTGGCTGTCGCGCTGACGTCGCTCGCAATGCTTGCCTGGGCCCGAAAACGAACCTTTCTTTCAGGGGTGCTGTTCGGGCTCGCCATCGCGACCAAGTTCTATCCGCTGATTTTGTTCGCGCCGTTATTCATGGTGTGCGTACGCGGACGGCAGCTTCCGGCGTTTTTCAGAATGCTCGCCGGCGCCGTGATTGCCTGGGTCGTAGTCGACGTGCCGGTGTGGATCGCGGCACCCAAGGGATTCACCACGTTCTACGTGTTCAACAAGCAGCGTGGCCCCGACTGGGGATCGATCTGGTACGCCTTCGGCCGGATGTTCAACCACACGTTCAGCACCGGCAATGTGAACATTTACGAGGGGGCATTGACGATCATCGCGCTGCTGGCAGTCGGGGCACTCATCTTCGGTGCGGCTCGACGTCCGCGGCTGCCGCAGGTGTTTTTCCTCTCGCTGGCGCTGTTTTTGGTTGTCAACAAGGTCTACTCCCCGCAGTACGTGCTGTGGTTGTTGCCGCTGTTTGCATTGGCGCGGCCCCGCTGGCGTGCGTTCATCGTCTGGCAGTTCGCCGAAGCGCTGTATTTCTTGGGAATCTGGCTCTACCTGCTCGACCAGACGCACCCGGGCAAAGGTCTTGAATGGCAGCCCTACCTGGTCTCGCTGTGGATGCGCGATGTCGCCGTCCTGGCCATGTGCGTGCTTGTGGTGATCGACATCTTGCGGCCATCGCACGACATCGTGCGGATGGACGGTAGCGACGACCCGGCGGGCGGTGTGCTCGACGGTGCCCCCGACATCTTCGAAAAGCAGGGCAGCTACGACGCGCCCGTGCCGGTGGCCGCTGGTTAGGCTCAGCCCGCCGAGTCCGTTCCGTGGCTGCTGGTGGGGCTCAGTCCGCGAGTGAAGCCTTCGGGCTGTTCGTGGTGCGCCGATTCGGCCCGGAGCCTGCACTCGATGACCGCGTATGTCGCGGCTGAACACGAGGAACGTCGGGGCTAGCTGAGGTGCTTGCGTAGGTAGGCGATGTCGGCCCCTTGGCCGGTGGCGCCATTGGGCGTCTCGCACACGACCGGCGCCTTCGCTTGGCGGACCACCTCGATGATCAGCGCCGGATCGAGTTCGCTGTCGTCGAAGTTGGCATGCCGGTCGGCGCCCGAGCCGAACGCATCGCGCGACCCGTTGGCGTGCACCAGGTCGATGTGGCCGGCGATGGCGGTGACCTGCTCAACGACGCTGGCCAGATCAATACCGGCGGCGTGAGCGTGACAGGTGTCGAGGCAAAACCCAGGACCGAACTCACCCACGGCGTCCCACAACATGGCGAGACGGTCGAGGCTACGAGCCATGGCGTTATCGCCGCCCGCCGTGTTCTCGATCAGAATCGGGAGGGGTGGGGTCCAGCGCTCGAAGGTCTTGCGCCAATTGGCGATGCCGTCGCTTGGGTCGTCGGATTTGAGCACGTGCCCACCGTGCACGATCAGCGCCTTTGCTCCGATGCTGGCGGCGGCGTCGGCGTGCTGGGCGAGCAGCTTGCGGCTCGGGATGCGGATGCGGTTGTTGGTGGTCGCCACGTTGATGACGTACGGCGAGTGCACGTAAAGATCGATATCGGCGTTCTTGAGGTGGTCGATGCCGGCGCGGATCTCCGGGGCCTTCCAGCCCTGCGGGTCGCCGAGGAAAAACTGCGCGAGGTCGGCATCGCGGGCCTTGGCCCCGGCGATCGGATCTTCTTGGTCGACGTGCGCGCCGATCTTCGGCTGCGTTGTGCTCACGAGCATCAACCCTAAGCCGGACGCCGGACAGATCGGCCGCCCCGCCGCCGCGGTGCCGCCGCCGCGCCGTCCGCCCCCGGGCCGCCCCGCCGCCCTGCCC
>JBOGEK010000430.1:0-3489 GCA_050743645.1 Acidothermaceae bacterium | reverse complement strand
TTCTTTCACAAACTCGATTCCGTAGAAAAAGACGTCACCGCGTACTTCGCAGACGATCTTCACCTAGAACACCTTAACGAGCGTGGTCCGGAAAGCCGTATCGTTGTAGCGAACGTGCCCGAGCAGGTCTTCCTTCTCGAAGATGTCGAGGTTTGCGAGCGCGACGGCGGCACTGACCGGGTGGCCGGCGAATGTGATGCCGTGCAAGAACGTCGTGGTGTCTTTGAGAAACGGCTCGATCAGCTTGTCGGAAACGGCCATCGCCCCGATCGGCGCGTATCCCGATGTCAGGCCCTTGGCCATCGTGATGATGTCGGGAATGTAGCCGTAACGTTCGCCGGCGAAGTAATGACCGAGGCGGCCGAACGCGCAGATCACCTCGTCAGATACCAGGAGAACGCCGTAACGATCGCAAATCTCCCGTACCCGCGGGAAGTACCCTGGTGGCGGCGGGAAACAGCCACCGGAGTTCTGCACAGGTTCGAGGTAAACCGCCGCGACGCTGCTCGGCCCTTCGCGCAGGATCGCCCGCTCGATCTCGTCGGCGGCCCAACGACCGAATGCCTCGATGTCGTCGCCGTGCTCGGGCGCCCGGTAGAAGTTGGTGTTCGGCACCCGCACCGAGCCTGGTACCAGCGGTTCGAACGGCTCCTTGATGGCGGGGAGGCCAGTGATCGACAAGGCGCCCATCGTGGTGCCGTGATAGGAGATGTCGCGGCTGATCACTTTATAGCGGCCGGGCTGGCCGATCGCCCGAAAGTACTGCCGGGCAAGCTTCCACGCCGATTCGACCGCTTCAGAGCCGCCGGTTGTGAAGAAAATTCGGTTCAGGTCGCCAGGAGTTATCGATGCGAGTCGTTCGGCGAGTTCGACCGCTCGCGGGTGCGCGTAGCTCCACAGCGGAAAGTAGGCGAGCTCACTCGCCTGGCGGGCGGCGGCTTCGGCGATTTCGGTGCGCCCGTGACCGACCATGGTGACGAACAAGCCGGCGAGGCCGTCGAGATAACGGCGACCGCGACTGTCGTAGACGTAGGCGCCTTCGCCGCGCACGATCATCGGCACCTCGTGATCGGCGTACGACGACATGCGGGTGAAATGCAGCCATAGATGGCGGCGGGCAGCTTCTTGCAGCTTGCCGTGATCGTGGGCGGGAATCTCTTGCGGTGTCGTCGTCATCGCGTACCCCAACTGTAAGTCTGCTTGCGCAGCTTGAGATACACGAACGCTTCCGTGCTGCGCACCGAAGGAATCGCTCTGATCCGCTCGTTCAGCAACTCGAGCAGATGGTCGTCGTCCTCGCACACCGTTTCTACGAGCAGGTCGAACGACCCCGCCGTGACCACGACGTAGTCGACTTCGGGAAACTTCTCGATCTGTTCTGCCGCACTTTCGATATCGCCGTCAACGCGAATGCCGATCATTGCCTGGCGTGGAAATCCGAGCTGCATGGGATCGGTGACCGCGACGATCTGAATGACGCCCGATTTCAGCAGTCGTTGGACGCGTTGCCGCACTGCGGCTTCTGACAACCCGACGGCGTTCGCGATCGTGGCGTAGGGGCGGCGCCCGTCTTGTTGGAGTTGTTCGATGATGGCCTTGGATACATCGTCGAGCGCAGCACCGTTGGGCGCCGGCCGATCCTTCGCGGTCATGCCGGCCATCATCTCGCGTGCCATGTTGCACTCGCAAGCGAATCCGTAGCTCAATCGCCGGTTGCTCCACGGATTCAATGGGCTCTGTCCGTTCTGGCCACTGTTCCCATCGGTGGCAGCACTCCCGCTGCGCGACCGGACGGCGTTAGGCTGCCTCTTCGACAGCCGGGACGCAACCGGGCGGCCCGGAGGCCGGTGCGCCTCGTGCGCGAGCGGAGGAATCACGGTCGTGAGTGCCATGCAGCCATCCGGAACAAGCCCGATCTCTGGGACCGACGAATCAGCCCGAGCGCGCGGAGCCGGCGCGGCGGGCGGCGCAGGTGGGGCCCGCCGCGCCGTCCGGAATTTTGTCGACGGCGCATATGTCGACGCGGCATCGGGACGTACGTACGAGTTGATCGATCCGAGTACCGGCGAGGTCTTCGGTACAGCGCCGATGTCGGACGCCGAGGACGTCGATCGGGCGATGCAGGCTGCAGCCAAGGCTTTCGACGGCTGGCGAGACACCACACCGTCGCAACGACAACGTGCGCTGCTGCGCATCGCCGACGCGATCGAGGCTCGCGCTGATGAGTTCGTCGCAGCCGAAAGCGAGAATACCGGCAAGCCGATTGCGCTTACGGCGTCGGAAGAATTGCCTCCGATGGTCGACCAGATCAGGTTCTTCGCCGGTGCCGCACGCATGCTCGAAGGCCGGTCGGCGGGCGAGTACATGGAGGGTCACACCTCATTCGTGCGTCGCGAGCCAGTCGGAGTATGCGCCCAGGTGACGCCGTGGAATTACCCGATGATGATGGCGGTCTGGAAGTGGGCACCTGCGATCGCGGCAGGCAACACGGTGGTGTTGAAGCCTTCAGATACGACGCCGGTGACCACGGCCATGATGGCGGAGTTGCTCGCGGAGTTCTTGCCATCAGGAGTCTTCAACGTCGTGTGCGGCGACCGTGATACCGGGCGCCAGCTGGTCGAGCATCCGACGCCCGCGATGGTCTCGATCACCGGCAGCATTCGGGCGGGCATGGAGGTTGCCGGCGCGGCCGCTCGCGACGTCAAGCGTGTCCACCTCGAGCTCGGCGGCAAGGCGCCGGTCGTCATCTTCGACGACGCCGACCTTGAGAAGGCGGCCGAATCCATTGCGATTGCTGGCTATTTCAACGCCGGCCAAGACTGCACGGCAGCGACGCGGGTGCTGGCATCGCCGCGCATTTACGACGACTTCGTCGATGCGATCTCCGGCCAGGCTCGGCAGACCGTCGTCGGACCGCCATCGAATACAGACGCGCTGTACGGCCCGGTCAACAATGCGAACCAGCTTGAACGGGTGAGTGGCATGGTCGACCGGTTGCCCGATCACGCGCGACTTTCGGCGGGCGGTCAGCGAGCCGGCGCCCGGGGCTATTTCTACGAGCCCACCGTGATTTCGGGGCTAATGCCTGACGATGAGCTGAGCCGCACCGAGATCTTCGGTCCCGTTATCACCGTTCAGCGCTTCACCGAAGAAGACGACGCGGTGCGATGGGCTAACGGTGTCGAGTATGGCTTGGCGTCGTCGGTATGGACGCGGGATCACGGCCGCGCCATGCGAATGGCACGACGCCTCGACTTCGGTTGCGTCTGGATCAACACCCATATTCCGCTGGTCGCCGAGATGCCGCACGGTGGCTTCAAGCACAGCGGATACGGCAAAGACCTGTCGCTGTACGGCTTCGACGACTACACCCGCATCAAGCACGTCATGACGAACCTCGACGCTTGACGATGACCTGTCGGCGAATGGCCGTGCCAGCTAACAGAATTGCCCTGCCAGCTAACAGAGGGTGTGTTCGCGCCCCCGCGA
>JBOGEK010000429.1:0-1932 GCA_050743645.1 Acidothermaceae bacterium | reverse complement strand
GCGACGCGAGCGACGAGCACACCACGCGACCGTCGGGCAAGACGATGTCGATGTGACCGTTGGGGAAGACTCCGAGGCCAGCGAAGTTCAACGCGCATCCGCTGGGATTGGCCACCACGGCGGCAACGTCGAAGGTGCCAACCACTCCGAGGAGTCCGGTCTCGCCCTGCCGAAGCGAGGTCTGCACCTGCGAACTCGCGAGCGACGCTTCGAACGCCGCGCGACTCTTATTGCGGCTGGTCGCGGTGTGCAGGCTGTTCGCCGCAAGCACGATCTCGAGCACGATCAGGACAACGAAGGCGGTCACGACGCAGGCGACGAGATAGCTGCGCACGCTCCAGCTAGTACGACGCGGGGGCCGACCCGCGGGCAGATCGCCAGCGTCTGCCGACTTTCCCAGATCGTCGTGCCCACCGCGTGCTTTGCGCGTGCGGCGTGTGTGGTGCTTGTCGTGAGTGTCGAGGCGCATCGGACCCGCCCATCACTTGTGTGCCCGACCAGCGATCATGCAGGCGATCATGCTGCAACCGCTAATGAGCCGACACGTTACCTGCATTTAACCCAGACCGCATGGAAAGCTCCGAATCTGTCGATTCCACCCGAGCAGCGGGTAGCTGTCGTGCGCTAGCCCGCAGGCCGTTCGACTGCTCCACATGAGCGATCAGGGGCCATCCGACGGTCCATCGGATGGGGAGCGGCCGGGCGATTGGGCCAACGGGAAAACCGTCGATTCTTCGGGTGTGTCGATGAATCCGTTTCCCGGTCTGCGCGGGACCGAAGGGACCGCGCGCGCAGCGTCCGCTGGCGGTGCTAGCCGGCTACACCGTGATCGGGTCTGGAACGTCGCGACGTGGCTTCTCGTCGTCCTGCTCGCTGCCACAAGCGCACTAGCCGGCCTACGCTGGCGATCCGACGTCGACCATGAGCGGACCGCGGTCTTCAAGACGACCGCCTCGGCGGTCGCGTCGTCGGTCGCGACGACCTTGCGCCGCCAGACCGACCTCACGACGTTCGAGCAGGCGCTGGTCGGGCTGAACCCGACGATCGACAACACGGAGTTCGGCAGTTGGTTCACGAACCTCGGTGCGGCCAAGCGGTATCCCGGCGGTCTCGGGTTCGGGTTTGTCGAGCGGGTGCCGGCAGACCAGCTGCCGTCGTTCATTTCGCAGGTGAAAGCCGACCCAACAAGGGGCCTGCAGATCAATGGGGCCTACCAGATCCTGCCTGACCAGCCGAGGTCGGAGTACTGCCTGGTCCGGCTCGCCGTTTGGCTCGGGCCGAGCAACACGCTGCCCCCGACTCTCGACTACTGCGCGCCCACGTTGCCCGTTTTCGGGCCATCGCCGACCGCGACGACACTGGCTGCCGCCCGTGACAGCGGGAAGATGACGCTTGCGACTCCCGTGTCGCTGTACCCGGGCGTGATGTTCGCCTTTTTGCCGGTGTATCGCGGCGACGCGAGCCCGATGACGGTCGCGGCCCGGCGCGAACAGCTCGTCGGCTGGGTCGCCGGAACGTTCGACGGCCGGGCGATCATCGCCGCGGCGCAGGGCGGCCACACCGACCTACAGGTAAAGGTCATCGGTCGCATCGGCGACAAGGACGTCACGCTGGCCTCGGTCGGCACGCCGGCCAAGGGCGATCTGTCATCAATAAAGGTGCCGGTCGACGACGCCGGAACGTGGTGGGTGCAGGTCTCAGGCTCGCCGATCGGTGCCGGGGCATCAGCGACCGGTCAGGGTCTCGTTGTCTTCGGGCTCGGGCTGGCGATCGCCGTGCTGATCTTCGGCGTGATGCAGGTGCTGTTGCGCAGCCGCGGCCGTGCGTTGCGGCTGGTGCGGGAGCAGACCGAGGAGCTTCGTCATCGCGCCTTGCACGACGACCTGACCGGCCTGCCGAACCGTTCACTGATCATGGATCGGATCGAGCAGA
>JBOGEK010000428.1:0-2250 GCA_050743645.1 Acidothermaceae bacterium | reverse complement strand
CCTCGTTGGCGAGCCGCGCGCGTCGTCCGACCCCTTCGGGAATGCGGAACTTCGAGTACAGCCGCAACAAATGCTGCTTGACGGCGGCCTCGGTGACGACCAGTTCGTCGGCAATCTCGCGTGCGGTGGCCGGCGCGACGAATGCCTCTTGAGACAGCGCCGGACGGCACAACGCCGTCAACACCTCGGATTCGCGTCGGGTGAGATCGGGCGCGTTTCCGCGACGCAACTCGGTTGCCGGCTCGTCGACGTCCTTCAACTCAAGACCCCCGACCCGACAGCGGGCCGCACCGAATGCGACGACGTCACCGTCGGCGAGCAACCGTCGTCCGACCGGACGGCCGTTGACCCGCGTGCCGTTCGACGAAAGCCCCAGGTCACTTACGTAGAGATAGGGGCCTCGGCGGACAAGTTCGGCGTGCAGGCGTGACACCGTCGGGTCGGTAAGCGGGACGTCGATGCCGTCGCCCCGCCCGATCGTCGTGACGTCCGAGTCCAGGACGAAGATCTCGCCGGTGTCCTCGACACTCAGAAACGGCGCGTCCACACTGCCCTCCGGGTCGGTTCAGCTTCGGGGCACTACCACCACTCGGGCATAGCGGTCATCGCGATGCCACTGCCGATTGGTTGCACCCGTACTACCCGTCGGGCGACACCACACACACTGTTTTGGTGCTGGCCTTACCTCGCGGGTAGCGTTGACGGCGAGCCTGCAGTTTCGACAGCCCTGCAGCAATTCGTGCAGCGATTCCTGGAGGATCCATGAGGTCGGAGCCACTCGACGCGAGTGCCGACCTTTCCGTCGAGCAGCCACCGGGGCCCGAACTGGCGGTGGTACCTCGCCGGCCCGGCCGAGTCTCGCGGTTTTTCGCCGAGGTCCCGCTGGCGTTGGTGATTGCCGGCGTGGGCGTGGGCCTGACGGTGATTGCCATGCACCATTTCCGGTGGGGAAGCCTGGCAATATCGGCGTCCGTGCTCGTCGGTGGCATCTTCAGGTTGGTGTTGCCGACCCGCAAGGCCGGCCTGCTCGTCGTCCGAAGCCGTTTTACCGATGTGATCGTGATGGGCTTCCTCGGCGGCGCGTTGCTGGTGTTGGCGGCCGTCACCAGCACCTGACCGTGGTGTCGAACTCGGTGTCGTGATCACCTGGACGGGGCAGCCCACCCGGGGTCGTGATCGGCCGGTCCCCGGCATAGCATGACGGGCGTACTGGATGGCCTAGTGGCGTTTTCTCTTTGTCGGGAGCGGCGCATGTTCGGGAGTAGTGGATCATGAGCGGATCGCGTAAGGGTACGGTCGCCGTCGTCGGCGCTGGTTTCTACGGCTCGACGACAGCATTGCGGCTGGCCGAGTACGACATCTTCGAGAAGGTCGTCCTGACCGACATCATCGAGGGCAAGCCTGAGGGCATCGCACTCGACATGAACCAGTCGCGCCCGATCGAGGGCTTTGAGACCAAGGTTGTCGGCCAGACCACCGGCAAAAACGGTGAGGGCTACGAGGCCATCGCAGGCGCCGACGTCGTCGTCGTCACGGCCGGCCTGCCGCGAAAGCCGGGCATGAGCCGCATGGATCTCATCGAGACCAACGCCGGAATCGTGCGCGGTGTAGCCGAGAACGTCGCGAAGCACGCGCCGTCGGCCGTCGTCATCGTGGTGAGCAACCCGCTCGACGAGATGACCGCGCTGACCCAGCTCGCCACCGGGTTTCCGAAGAACCAGGTGCTCGGCCAAGCCGGAATGCTCGACACCGCAAGGTTTTCTGACTTCGTTGCCGAAGAGCTGAAGGTTCCGGTCGGTGCGGTGCGCACCCTCACGCTCGGGTCGCACGGTGACACGATGGTGCCGGTCCCGTCGCAGTGCACCGTCGAAATCGACGGCCAGCGGCGCGCACTCACCGATCTGCTTGGCGCCGAAAAGATCGACGAACTTGTCACCCGCACCCGAGGCGGCGGCGCCGAGATCGTCGCGCTGCTCAAGACCGGCTCCGCGTATTTCGCGCCGTCGGCCGCTGCGGCCCGCATGGCGAAGGCGGTCGCCGACGATTCCGGGGCCGTCCTGCCGGTGTGCGCCTGGGTCGACGGGCAGTACGGCATCAGCGGCGTCTACCTCGGCGTCGAGGCCGAGATCGGCGCGGGCGGGGTGAAGCGCGTCGTTGAAACTCAGCTTTCCGAAGGCGAACTCGCGGCGTTGCACACTGCCGCCGAAGCGGTGCGCGCCAAGCAAGCCGACGTAGCCAACTTGTAGCCGG
>JBOGEK010000427.1:0-15043 GCA_050743645.1 Acidothermaceae bacterium | reverse complement strand
CAACCCACCGCGTCATCAGCACAGCGGCACGATGGCGCCCCGTAGACCCAGCGAGCGGAACCCCCGGCGGCAGGCGCCCTATCGCTGGCGAGCGAGGTCGGCGGCGCCGACGAGACCGGCCGCGCTGCCGAGCTGGGCAGCCACGATCGGCGGGTGCGGCCGGTACGCCGCACCGGTGAAGGTCGCGGCGAACGCGGTGCGTGCCGGATCCATCAGCAACCGGCCGGCATCTGCGACGCCGCCGCCGATCAGCAGGCAGTCGGGGTCGAGAATCGCCGAAAGCGAGGCAAGGCCTTCGCCGAGCCAGCGCCCGATGACGTCGAAGCATTCGAGGGCGCCGGGATCGCCGGCCACCGCCGCATCCGTGACCATCGGGCCGGTGATCGCGCTCACATCGTTTTGCACCGCGTCGAGCAGGTGCGGCATCCGCACGGGAGCCGCCGTAGCGAGCTCGCGGGCCTCGCGCACCAGGGCCATGCCGCTGCAGTACTGCTCCCAGCAGCCGTGGTTGCCGCAGCCACAGATCCGCCCACCGGGCATGACGCGCAGGTGACCGAACTCGGCGGCGATGCCGAAACCGCCGCGGAAGAGCTGGCCGTCTAGCACCAGCCCGCCACCGATGCCGGTGCCGACGATCGCGCAGACGACGTTGCGCTTGCCGCGGGCGGCACCGAAGCGATACTCGGCCCACGCGTGGCAGTTGGCGTCGTTCTCGACGACGATCGGTAGGTCGATGATCTTCGAGACGCGTTCGGTGAGCGGCTCGTCACGCCAGATCAGGTTGGGCGAGAACAAGACATTGGCCCGATCGACGTCGATGAAGCCCGCCGCGCCGATACCGACTGCCTCGACGTCGTGGCGAGCACGCAGGCCCGCCACCAACGAGCCGATGACCTCGGCGATCGCGGCTGGGTCGGTCTTCGGCGTGATTTCGCGATCGCGCTCGAGCACATTGCCCAGCTCATCGACCACACCGGCGAGCACCTTCGTGCCGCCGACGTCGACGCCGATGGTCAGCCCCATGCCTTATCTCCGATCGAACCGAGGACCGCGAATCCAGTTGTGAAACCCGGTGCCGATACTGCCGCCCGGTCGCCTCGGAGCAGGCCGTTCTCCGCCCATTTTGGGCATAGGTCCGGCCATGGAGCACGCAGCGTCACGGCTTCTTCCCTCGGGGCGATAAGGGATATGGTTCCACGCGGGCTTTCAGCGCGCTCAATGCGGTACCGATGACGACCGATTCGGCCTTGCGCTTGAACGCACCGAGCAGCGGCATGTCGAGCGCGATCGACAACGTGTACTCAACTTCGGTGCCACCGGTGACCCGGCGCAGCCGATAGCTGCCATCCATTGCCTTGATCGACGTGCCCCGGACGAGACGCCAACTGACTTCGTCGTCCGACCATTCGTAGGCGAGAGCGTAGTCGTCAGCCACCACGCCCGCAGCGAGAACGAACCGAACCTCAAGGGGCAAATCGTCGGGCCCCACGGACAGCACCTCGACGTCGGTGATGTGGTCGACCCACTGCGGGTAGGCCGCGACATCGGCGATCACCGCCATGATGTCGGACGCCGGGGCAGCGATCAGCAAGGTCGCCGAGGTGCGCTCGCCGTGCTCCCGCTTCATCCGGCGCAGCGTACGCGGTTCAGAGCAGCGTTCCGATGACGTACATGATCCCGAGCAACAGCACGAGCAAGCCGAGCGAACCGCCGATCATGATGAGCGCTTTGGTCTGCTTTGAAACCTGGCCGGTATGCAAGCCGAAGCGGTGCAGGCTCGTGTCGGCGTCGACGTTTTCGAGGAAGCCCGCGCCACAAGAAGGACAGCTGCTTTCGTCGAACGGCACCGTAGCGCCACACGTGGCGCAAGGCCAACCAGGCGATCCGAGGTCTGGTTGGGCTGCAGGCGCCGCATGCTTGCCGGCTGCCCGCGCGTCGGCAGTTTGGCCGACCTGGGCTCTTGCGTCAGGCCCGTCAAGGTCTCGGTCGAGCAGCGCGAGCGGGGCGGTCCGCGGATCGAACGCCTGGCTCTGCGCATTGACCTGGCTCTGCAGCGCGAATGCAGAATCTGCCGGCGCAGAGTGTTCGGGTTGGGCCGCCTGTTCGGCGGCGGGCTCAACGACCGGCACCGGCGCGGGCCGCAGGTCGGCGTAGCAGAGCGTGCACCACTGCGAGCCCGGTCGCACCATAGCGGCACACCGCGGGCAGCGGCTGTTGTCGAAGTCGGCGCTCACGAAATAGACCTCGGCACGCATTTCGACGAGCTTGACCAACAGATGGCAACCGGGCTAGGCCGGATTGCTCCAAATGGCGGGTAGCCGACAGGTCACAAGAGGCCAACCACGAATCCGAGCGGCGTCACCACGAGCAAGAAGCATGGCGACCCGACGTCAAGCTCGATACGGTCCGGTGAGCCGGAAACGACGCGAGCTTTGCGAGCGAAGCGTCCTCGCCGATTGCGACGGAGGAACCGTGCGGCACATCTCCTCACCGGCGTTGGTGAGCATTCGCGACGACGCGACGTTGACCGACGTCGTGCAGCGTCACGCGCTGCGCACCCCCGAAGCCGTGCTGTTCCGCCGACGACCGGTGGCTTCGGCCACCGCGACGAAGGCTCCGACCTCTGTGAGTCCGCCGCCAGCAAATCCACCGACGAGCTGGACGCCGGTGACCGCCGCCGAGTTCTTCGCCCAGGTCGAAGCCCTCGCGGCGGGCTTTCTCGCCGCGGGCCTACGGCCGGGCCAGCGGGTCGGATTGCTGTCGCGCACCCGCTACGAGTGGACCCTTACCGATTACGCGCTCTGGCACGCCGGCCTGGTGACCGTGCCGATCTACGAGACCTCGTCGCCCGAGCAGGCGGCCTGGATCCTTGGCGATTCGGGCTGCACCGGAGTCGTGGTCGAAAGCGGCGAACACGCGTCGACCGTCGGGCTGGTACGCGACCAGGTGCCCGAGTTGCGGCACGTCTGGGTGATCGAACACGACGGCCTTGACGAACTCACGGCCGCCGGCGGGCAGGCCAGCCCGGCGGCGCTCGAACATGCGCGGGCCGGGGTCAATGCGTCGTCGCTGGCGTCGATCATCTACACATCGGGGACGACGGGCCGCCCGAAAGGCTGCGCGCTTACCCATCGCAACCTGCTCTACGGCTCGATCAGCGCGGTCGAGAGCCTGCCTGCGCTCTTCACCCCCGACACGAGTGCACTGCTGTTCCTGCCACTCGCGCACGTGCTCGCCCGCGAAATCCAAGTCGCCACCGTGCATGCGGCGGTGCCGGTCGGCCATTGCCCGAACACCCACTCGTTGCACGATGATCTGGCTACCTTCAAACCGACGCTGCTTCTCGCCGTCCCGTATGTGTTCGAAAAGCTGTTCGCGATCGCGCAACAGCGCGCCGTCGACCAGGGCAAGGGAGCCGTGTTCGCCGCCGCCACAAAGACGGCGATCGCAGCCAGCCAAGCCCGCGATACCGGCACGATCTCACTACCGCTGCGGGTCAAACGCGCAGTGTTCGACCTGCTGGTGTTCCGCAAGTTGCGGGCGGCGCTCGGCGGCAACGTGCGCTGGGTGATCTCGGGCGGCGCGCCGCTCGGCACCCGACTTGGGCACTTCTACCGCGGTGCCGGCATCCCGGTGCTCGAAGGCTGGGGCATGACCGAAAGCACTGCCGCAGCCGCGGTCAACAGGCCCGACAAGGTGAGGATCGGCACGGTCGGCCCACCGCTCGCCGGTACCACGATCGCGGTCGCCGACGACGGTGAACTGCTGATCCGCGGGCCACACGTGTTCGCCCGGTACTGGGCCGATCCCGACGCGACTGCGGCCGCGATCGACGCCGAGGGCTGGCTGCACAGCGGCGACCTCGGCGCAATCGACGACGGCGGATTCGTGACGATCACCGGCCGGAAGAAGGAAATCATCATCACCGCCGGCGGCAAGAACGTCTCGCCGGCGGCCCACGAAGACCGGTTGCGCGGTCATCCGCTGATCGCGCATTGCATGGTGGTGGGCGACCAACGGCCGTACGTCGGCGCCCTGATCACGATCGATCCCGAAGCGCTCGCGGCGTGGAAGAAGAAGGTGGGCAAGGATCCCGCGCTCGACATTGCGGCGCTGCGCCACGACCCGGAGCTGGTCGCCGAAATCCAGGCCGTGGTCGACGATGCCAACCGCGCTGTCTCGCGGGCCGAATCGATCCGGCGCTTCGCCATCCTCGACACCGAGTTCACCGAGCAAGGCGGCGAGCTGACACCGACGCTCAAGTTGCGCCGCGACGTCGTCGTCAGGCAGCGGTCGGCCGACATCGAGGCCCTCTACGCGGCACCCATCGGCATGCCGATTGCGCCGCCCGGCACGTAGCCGCCGCTCCACTGGCCGGCTTCGCAGGCGCGGCCAGCGGTCGCGCGGCGAGATGCCCCAACTCCGCCACATCCGTACCGTTTCCGTGCGACAGTCGTCGTGTCCCGGCGCCGTTCGCAGCCCCGCGCTTCGCGAAGGTGCGAGTATGCGCTGGGAAACGACCCTGAGATACAACCCTCGACGGGCAACCGCCGGGCAACCGGAGGAAAACCGCCGGGCAAAACGGACGGGAAGGAGCAGGGGACGCCGCATGGCACGACGCACCGTGCTGCTCGTAGCCGCGATCTTGGTTGCCGCGCTCGGAACCGTGCTCGTCACGCTCTACGTGCACAACATCGACAAGAACTCACTGGCCAAGCAGCAGCCAGTGCACGTCTTGATCGCCAAGAAGGTGATCCCCGCGGGCACTACCGGTGCCGCGGCAGCCGCTGACGGTGCGCTGCAACGGACGACGATTCCACGTGACGCCCTTGCGTCGTCCGATGTGTTGAGCGACATCAACTCAGTGTCGAACCTCGTGACCAACGCGCCGATCTTTCCCGGAGAGCAGATCCTCAAGGCCAAGTTCGGCAAGCCCGGAGACTCGACTGCGTTGACGATTCCCGATCCTGGAACCATTGCGGTGAGCATCTCGCTCGGCGCGCCGGCGCGGGTCAACGGGTTCGTGGTGCCCGGGTCGCACGTGACGGTCTTCATCACGGTGAAGAACACCACGAGCGTGCTGCTGCCTGATGCCAAGGTGATCGCGATCGGGGCTCGCACCCTGGTGCCGTCGTCCGGCCAGGGCTCGTCGTCGACGACGTCCGACGTCGTGACCTTCGGACTGTCGCAGGCTGACGCCATGAAGCTCATCTCGGCACAGACGAGCGGCTCCCTCTACCTCGCGCTGCGAACCAGCGATTCGACGAGCACTCCGGCCAGCACGCCCGCAAGCCCTGCCGCGTGAGGATGACAGCGTGAGCGTGATCGTCGAAGCCGACCCGACGCGGGCGGAGACCTTGCGGTCTGCGCTCGGACCCGGCGTGCTCGTGCTGCCCACGATCGACGACCTGCGACGCCACCTCGACGGTCACCCAGGCGAAGACGCCGTGGTGCTGGGGCCATCGGTCGACCAAGACACCGCCTTCATGTTGAGCGACAGCATGCGCATCTCGCGCCCGAGCCTCGGCGTCGTGCTGGTGCGGCGGCGGATCGACACGCCACTACTGGTTGACGCATTGCGCGCCGGGGTTCGCGAGGTGGTCGAAGAGCGAAACCTGGCCGGCGTCAACGACTCGGTGAAGCGAGTGCGCGACGTCGCCGCCGCGATGCGGCAACGCAATCACGGTGAAGGTGGCGACGAAACCCGGCGCGGCGTCGTTGTCACCGTCTTTTCGGCGAAAGGCGGCTGCGGTAAGACGACGCTCGCGAGCAACCTGGCCGCCGCTCTTGCCGATGGCGGACGGCGCGAGGTCTGCCTCGTCGACCTCGACCTGAACTTCGGTGACGTCGCCATCGTGCTGCAACTTTTCCCGGCGCACACACTGGCCGACGCCGTCCCGCTGGTCGAAACCCTTGACTTGCCCGCCGTCGCCGCGTTGCTCACGCCGCACTCCCCCGGGTTGTCGGCGCTCGTTGCGCCCGTCGAACCGGGCGCGGCAGAGACGGTGCCCGCGTCGCTGATCACGACCATAATTTCTTTGCTACGCGAGCAATTCGGCTACGTCGTGATCGATACGCCGCCGGCGTTCACCGACCACGTGTTGGCCGCGTTCGACCAGTCAGACCTCATCGCGTTGCTGGCGACTCTCGACATCCCGGCGCTGAAAAACCTGAAGCTCACCCTCGAAACCCTCGACTTGTTGAACTACCCACGCGAGCGGCTGCGGGTCGTGTTGAATCGCGCCGACTCCAAGGTCGGTCTCGCGTTGTCGGAGGTCGAGAAGACGTTGAAAGTGCCGATCGCACTGCACATCCCGTCGTCTCGTGCGGTGCCCGCGTCGATCAACCGCGGCGTGCCGATCGTGCTCGACGACCCAAGTCATCCGGTGAGTCTGGTGATCCGGGCGTTCGGCGAAGAACACGTGCTGCCCCTTGCGCGCGCTACCGGTGAACCGATCCCGTCGAACCTGCGCGCAGACAGGCGTGGGCTGCTGCGACGCCGGTCGAAGACGACGTGAAGGCGGTGACTACATGAGCCTTGCCGACCGGTTGGCCCAAGCAAAACGTTCGCGCGACGCCGACGCCGTTTCGAGCCTGCCATCGCACGATCAATACACCGCCGGCGCTCGCCGCAGCGCAGACCCGTTCGCCGACCTGAAGCGAACGGTGCATGCCTCGCTGCTCGAAAGTCTCGGACCGCAGCTGTACGACGCGAAGTTCACCCAGGCCGACCTCGAGCAAAAAGTGCGGCACACGCTGCACGAGGTGCTGGCCCAGGAAGAGACGCCGCTCTCGGTCGCCGACCGCACTCGCATCGCCCAAGAAATCGCCGACGACATCTTGGGATACGGGCCGCTCGAGCCATTCCTGCGCGATCCCGAAATCACCGAGATCATGGTGAACGGCGCCGACAGCCTCTACGTCGAGCGAGCCGGCCGGTTGCATCATGTGGCGGCATCGTTCGTCGACGAGGCGCACTTGCGACGCACGATCGACAAAATCGTTGCCCAAGTCGGACGCCGGGTCGATGAGTCGAGCCCGATGGTCGACGCCCGACTGCCCGACGGCAGCCGCATCAACGCGGTCGTGCCTCCGGTGGCCGTCGACGGTTCGCTGCTCACGATTCGTAAGTTCGCCACCGATCCCTACGAGGCCGACGATCTCGTGGGCTTCGGCACCATGACGCCGGAACTCGCCGAGTTCCTCCGCGGCTGCGTGCGAGCCCGGTTGAACATCTTGGTGTCTGGTGGCACCGGTGCCGGAAAGACCACCACCCTGAACGTGTTGTCATCGTTCATTCCGCAAGACGAGCGCATCATCACGGTCGAAGACGCGGCCGAGTTGCAGCTACACCAAGACCACGTGCTGCGTCTTGAATCCCGGCCACCGAATATCGAAGGCCGCGGTGAGATTCGCATCCGCGACCTCGTGCGCAACGCGCTTCGTATGCGGCCCGACCGTATCGTCGTCGGCGAGGTGCGCGACTCCGCGGCGCTCGACATGTTGCAGGCGATGAACACGGGCCACGACGGTTCGATTTCGACGGTGCACGCAAACTCCCCGCGCGATGTGCTCGCCCGCATCGAGACGATGGTGTTGATGGCCGGGATGGACTTGCCGGTGCGCGCCATTCGCGAGCAGATGGCCAGCGCGTTCGACCTCGTCGTGCACCAAGCGCGATTCAAAGACGGCAGCCGGCTGATCACCCAGGTGAGTGAGGTGGTCGGCATCGAGAAGGACACCCTCGATTCCATCGAGTTGCGTGACCTCTTCGTGTTCGACCACGCTCCCGGCTACGACGAGACGGGCCGCCCACTCGGCGAACTGCAATCGACCGACGCCTTGCCGCAGTTCGTCGCGCGGCTAGCGGCGACGGGTGTGCATCTGCAACCGGCCCTGGTCTCCGTCGTCGCCGTCGACGCTGTCGCACCAGACCGTGCCGCCGATTCCGAGGCCGAGACGGACGTCGCTGTCGAGGTTGGCGGCGAGGTGGGTAACGGGTGAGAGCAGCCGTGCGATGAGAATCGGCCGGAGTGCTGCATACGTGCTGGCCGCCGGTGCCGTCGCCGTGGCGGGTGCCATTGGCCCTGGCGCGTTGACTTCGTCGGCAGTCGCCGCAACCGGAGCCGCTGCCTCGCCGTCTGCCGCAGCGTCGTCCGCTACTGCTGCGTCGTCCGCTGCGTCGTCCGCTGCGTCGTCCTCTGGGAGCGCCTCGGCGCCCACCGGCCACATCGTGCAGTTCTTGCCGTCCAAGCCGGGCACGATCCAAGCGCTCTTCAGCGCGGTCGGTCTCGGCCAAAACCAGTCGATCGACCTGTCGTCGGTGCAGATGAGCGCGGATACCAGGCAACTGTCGGTCTCCGCCCAGGCGATCGGATCGAAGGCGCCGCCTCAAGTCGTGCGCACCGCGATGCTGGTCGTCGATATCAGCGGCAGCATGAAGGGTGCGGGTATTGCCGGGGCAAAGCAAGCCGCAGACGTTTTCTTGTCGGCGGTGCCGCCCGACGTGCGCATTGGCCTGGTCACGGTGTCGACTTCCGCGACGCTCGTCGCGGCTCCGACAACTGATCGCAAGCTGCTTAGCGACGACATCGCAGCACTTCAGGTCACGGGCAATACCGCCCTGTACGACGGCACTTTGCTGGCACTGAACGCCGTCGGCACGACTGGTTCACGAACGATCGTGTTGCTCACCGACGGGCATGACGAAGGCAGCAAAGCTACGTTGCCACAGGTACTTTCGGCGATCCACGACTCCCAGGGCGCAGCCCTCGATGCCGTCTCGTTCGGCACGGCATCGGCGCAGGTCGATCCGTTGCGTCAGATCACCGCTGCGGCAGGCGGCCGCATCCTGGCCACCGACCAGGCAGGCGACTTCGCGCCGGCGTTTCGACAAGCAGCTCAAGACATCGCCACCGAGGTGCTCGTGACCGCCAAGGTTCCGGCTTCCCTCGCAGGCACGTCGGTCACCTTGCAGGTAAGTGCGACAGCAGGCGGTTCGACGATCAGCGACAGCGCGTTCCTGCCGCTGCCCGCGCTTGCAGCCAGCTCCGGATCGGCCCCGCCGTCGACTGGACCGCAACCCGTCGCACTGCATCCGGCGCCGTTGACGTCGTCAACCGACCTACGCATCGGCATCCTCGCCATTTTCGCTGGACTGCTTGGGATTTTGGGATTCCTCGCCTGGAATGCGTCGACCGTTGACGCCCGCGACACGCGAGTGAGGCGCCGGCTGTCGTTCTACACGCTTACCGGCAGATCGAGCAGACCCGAGCCGCAAACGACCGCACTCGGTGACAGTTCGGTCGCCCGGTCAGCGGTGCAAATCGCGGGCCGGCTGGTGATTTCTCGTGACTTCGACGCGAAGGTCGGACGCCGCCTCGACGGTGCCGGCGTGCCTTTGAAGCCGGCCGAATGGGTGGTGATCCAGACCGGGTGCGCGTTCGGCGTGGCGGTGCTTTTCTTGTTGCTGAGCGGCGGTTCGGTGGCCGCGGGGGTACTCGGCCTTGTCATCGGCATCGGCGCTCCGATCGGATATCTCGTCATCAAAGAAGGGCGACGCTCGACCGCGTTCCTCGAGCAACTGCCCGACACCCTGCAACTCATCGCAGGCAGCCTGTCGGTAGGCCATTCAATGCCGCAAGCGATGGACGCCGTGGTCCGCGAAGATCTGCAGCCGGTATCGGTCGAGTTCAACCGGGCGTTGGTCGAGACCCGCCTCGGCATGCCGGCAGAAGACGCGCTCGAAGGCATCGCGACTCGAATGGACAGCCAGGATTTTTCCTGGGTCGTGATGGCGATCCGGATCCAACGAGAGGTCGGCGGCAACCTCGCTGAGGTGCTCACTACCGTCGCATCGACTATCCGCGAACGAGAGAGGTTGCGCCGCCAGGTTCGCGGGTTGTCCGCCGAAGGTCGACTTTCGGCCTGGATCCTCGGTGCGCTACCGCCAATTTTCGGCACCTACCTGGTGTTGGTACGGCCCGGGTACATCAAGCCGCTTTTCACCGATCCGCTCGGCATCGTGATGCTGGTAGGCATGCTGATCACGATGGTCGTCGGTGTGGTTTGGCTGGCTCGGATCGTCAAGGTGGAGGTCTGAGATGTCGCAGACCACATTGCTCGCCGCCGGCCTGATTGCCATCTTCGCCGGGGTCGTTGGCGCCATCATGAGTTTCGGCCTCGCGGCGTCAGACCGCCAGCGAGTGAGCCGCTCGCTGGCCGCGCTCGACGCGCTCGGCCCCAAGCCCGAAGCCGTTCGCCGCGAACTCGACCGCCCGTTCAACGAACGCGTCATCGGCCCGCTCGTCGCCCGGCTCGGTCGGCTTGGCAACCGATTCAGCCCGCGCGACGAGTCGTCCCGGTTGCGGCACAAGCTCGAGCTCGCAGGCAGCCCACTTCGCTGGGACGTCGAACGGGTGCTTGCGTTCAAGGTGCTGGGATTGGTGGCCGGTCTCGTCGTCGGCGTGGCAATTCCGGTTGGCCTCGGGTCAGGGCTGGCCGTCACGATGGGTGTGGCAATTCTGTTCACGCCACTCGGATATTTCGTGCCCGACATCGTGTTGTACCAGGCGGCGTACAACCGCAACGAGCGAATCCAACGAGATCTACCCGACTCAATGGACCTCCTGACCATCTCCGTCGAAGCCGGATTGCCTTTCGATTCAGCACTTTCTCAAGTTGCACGCAATACCCGTGGCCCACTGGCCGACGAGCTTTTCCGTGTACTGCAAGAGATGCAGATCGGCCTGGGCCGCATCGACGCGCTTCGGGCGCTAGCCGAACGCACCAGCGTCAACGAGTTACGTGGCTTCGTCACCGCAATGGTGCAGGCCGACCAGTTCGGTATTCCGATCGCCAATGTGTTGCGGGTGCAATCAAGAGACATGCGCGTGAAGCGCACCCAGCGTGCCGAAGAGCAGGCGCAGAAGGTCCCGGTGAAAATCCTCTTCCCGCTGATCTTTTGCATCCTGCCATCCCTCTTCGTCGTCGTAATGGGTCCGGCCGCGATCTCCGCCTACCACAATCTCTTGCACTGACGATGCGCACACTTTCCGGAGGTACATAGATGAAGCCCGGACGCCGGTGGGCGCGACTCGCCGAGCCGCGAACGCTCGTCTTCGCGGTTCGCCTGGTATTGCTCGGGTTCTGCTTCGTCGTTGCCGCACTCGACACGGATCCGCGCCGCGTTGTGGCCGGCGCTCTCGTGCTCGCTGCAGCTGCCTGCGTCGCCTACATTCCGGTGCGCGATTCGCTACTGCGCCGGCTGATGCCGACTTTCGAAGCATGCATCGCGGCTATAGGCGTCGTCGCACCGCCGGCCGACCGATCAGGCCTGCTGCCGTATTTGCTCGCACCCGCCTTCGCTGCCGGGCTTCTCTACGGCACGATGCCCGCGATCAACGCGGCCGGCATGGCGGCGTTCGTCCTGCTCGTCGGGCACATGATTTCGGGCAACCCGACCTCGCTGCATAGCTTCGGCGCGGACTCGAGCCAATGGGTGTTGCTCGCATTGGCGGTGGGTGTGCTCGCCGCCTGGGTTCGCCGACTGGCGTCGGCTGCGGTTGCGTCGGATTCCAACCGCTCCTACGAAGCGGCGTACGAGCTGTTGAGCCAGCTCCGCACGGTTAGTCGGCAGCTGTCCGGCGGCCTCGATTCGGTCAGCCTCGCGCAGGGACTTTTGCAGTCGCTGCAGGCGCAGGTCGGCTACGACAAGGGGGCAGTCTTCATCAAAGCCGACGCGGGCCGGCTGGTTCCACTCGCCCTCGAAGGCGCCAGCTTCGTCGACTGGGACACCTCTCTCGACGATGAGACACCGCTGGGTCGGGCCTGGCTAAGCCCGAGTGCTGTCGTCGGTACCGGCGGCCTGGGCACCGACTCGCAGGCCGCAGGCTTTTCGCCGTCCGGCCAGACAAGAGCACGATTAGTCGTTTTGCCGCTTCGCATGGGCGACCGCACGTTCGGGTTGGTCGCACTCGAATCCGGCAGCTCTGCGATGAATGCGCTGCCCTCGTCAGGAAACCCGCCGACCGACACGGAGCTTGTCGCGGCCACCGATCTCGTCGACGAGACGGCGTTGCGGCTGGAAACCGCGTTGCTTTTCGGGGAGGTGCGCTCGATCGCGACGTCCGAAGAAAGGCGCAGGTTGGCGCGCGAGATCCACGATGGAATCGCCCAAGAGCTTGCCTCGCTCGGTTACGCCATCGACGACCTGGTGGCTGACGCAGGCGAATCGCAGAACGCCGGGGTACTGCGCGACCTTCGCCGCGAGGTCACCCGCATGGTCGGTGAATTGCGGCTCTCGATTTTCGATCTGCGCAGCGAAGTGCAGGCCCAAGTGGGCCTTGGTAGCGCGCTCTCCGACTACGTGCGCGCAGTTAGCGTCGGCGCTGCGTTCTCGGTGCATGTGATTCTCGATGAGGCGCCCGATCGGCTGCCCATCAATGTCGAGGCCGAACTCCTGCGCATCGCTCAAGAGGCCGTCACCAACGCTCGCAAACATGCCAATGCCGAGCACCTATGGGTGACCTGCCGAGTCGATCCGCCCTTCGCACACCTGCGTATCGAGGACGACGGTCGCGGCATGGGCCAGGCTCGTCACGACAGTTTCGGGATGGAGGTCATGCGCGAGCGGGCCGAGCGGCTCGGCGGCGCGCTAACGATCGGGCAACGCGAGCCGCACGGAACCTTCGTCGATATCCGGCTTGGCGAACGCAGATCCAGGCCGCGAGACGCTACGGTCGGAGCCGACGCGATAACGTCGCTCGACAATCTGACTACTGAAAAGCTGAGTACCGAACGCCGACATCACGAGAAGGGGAACCGCGATGGCCGCGAGCGTGCTACTCGTTGACGACCACGAGCTGATTCGCCAGGGGCTTCGGCGGGCGTTCGAACGCACCGAAGACTTCACGGTCGTCGCCGAGGCAGCGTCGGTTGCCGAAGCCGTGGCTGCGGCTGCGGCGCACAATCCCGATGTCGTGGTGGTCGACGTCCGGCTGCCCGACGGCAATGGCCTCGACGTTGCCCGCATGTTGCGTGACCGCAACAACGACGTCGGCATCGTCGTGTTGACCATGTACGCGGGCGATGAGCAGCTCTTCGGCGCGTTGGAGGCGGGCGCGTCGGCGTTCGTGGCGAAGGATGCCCCGGCTGAGGACGTTGTCTCGGCCGCCCGGCACGCCGTTGTCTCGCCTCGCTCGTTCTCGGCGAGCGACCTCGCCGAGGCGATGCGGCGGCGGCTGACGCCGTCCGGCCCGCAACTCAGCCCGCGCGAGCGCGAGGTGTTGCAGCTGCTGTCCGACGGGCTGGGCGTGGCGGCGATCGCGCGCCAGCTGTTCATCAGCGAGTCGACGACGAAGACCCACATCTCGAAGCTGTACGAGAAGCTGGGCGCCGCGAACCGTGCACAGGCGCTGATGACCGCGATGCGGCTGGGCCTGATCAGGTCGGCCGAACAGTAGGTCGATGTCCGGGTGCGGCCAGCCCAGGTGCGGCCGGCCCGGGTTGGGTAAACGTTGCGCGCGGTAGACCGCGCCGAATGCACCCCACCTTCCGGCAGGTACGCCACCGAGAGCGGGATGTGAGCGAGCACTCTAGTCCGAATTGGCTAGCGGTGGTATCCCCCGTCCGCACTCAATGTCCGACCGTGCGTCCGATGTTGCTGGGCGTGCCGATAGCCGAAGCTCAAAAAGCTGGGTGGTTTTCGCCCGGCATCGGTCCGGCTTCCTCGGAGGTTCGTCAAGATGATCGCCTACATGTGGAACGTGCGTCGCCGCATGAAGAGTGACGAGGGCGCCTCCGCCGTCGAGTACGGTCTCCTGGTCGCCGCGATCGCGGCCGTCATCGTCGTCGTCGTCTTCGCGCTCGGTGGCCTCGTAAAGCAAAAGTTCAACAAGGCCTGCAACGGCATCGACAGCAACGGTGTGAATACGGGGACCGTCGCCGCCGGGAACTGCACGCACTAGCGGACGACCCCGACCACCCACTCGACAATGACCCGACGCCGCCCCAGCCGCGATGACGGAGCGTCGGCCGTCGAATACGCGTTGATCGTCGGAGCCATTGCAGCTGTGGTGATCTTCATCGTTGTCGCACTCGGCGTCGTCGTGCATAAGTCGTATTCCGACTCCTGCACCAAGATCGGCTCTGCGATGAAGAGCGACACATCGCAGTGCAGCAACTAACAGCGGCTGGCCCCGGCCCCGCAACCACCGAAGAGCGGCCACTCTGGTTCGACGCCTTTCTCGTCGGCGTCGCGGTGCTTGCCATCTTCGCGCTGACAGCGCAGTATCACGACCCGTTGAACACCGATAGCCGTGGCTCTGCCCTGGCCGCTTGGCAACTCGCACACCACGGCAATTCGACTTTGACTGCGTTCAAGGGTCAGGCCGCATGGTTGTTTCCGTCGCACGGGCGCCTCGTCACAAACCGGCTACCTGGAACGATCCTTTGGGCAACGCCATTTTACAAGATTCTCGGCAGCAAGGCAGCCCCGCCGGTGTATCCCGGCACCATCGCAGCGTCAGCCGCCGCTGCGATCGCGGTGGCTCTGGCATTTACTTTGTGTTGCCGCGTAGCGACCCGCCGGGTCGCCGTGGTGGCTGCCCTGATGTTTGCATTCGCTACCGGCACCTGGACCGTTTCCAGTGACCAACTTTGGACCCACGGACCGGCACAGCTCGCCGTACTGCTCACGGTCTTGCTGGCCTCCGAGCAGCGCTGGCTGCTGGCCGGGCTCCCGGCAGGATTCGCGATCCTGGTACGACCGCACCTGGCTGTCGTCGCCATTGTGCTCGCCGCCTACGCCGCTGCGAGGGCAAGGAGCGTCAAGCCATTCCTCATTGTCGTCGGATGTTGTATCAGCACGGCCTTCTTGATCACTTACAACTACGCGCTGTGGCATCGCCTTGAGATTTTCGGTGGCTACAACCATCCGGTAGCAGCGTCCGGACAGAAGGCGCTCGACTTCGTTACCGGATTCTTCGGCGACTTCATCGCTCCGGAGCGTGGCCTCCTCGTCATGTCGCCCGTGCTTCTGCTG